>JAQZBM010000028.1 GCA_029238945.1 Clostridia bacterium | reverse complement strand
TTTCATATCCGCAAAGATATTCTGCAAAATCGGACATACCTTCGTTAATCCAAGTCTCTTCACTGTCATCATTGTCTCTATGTATTAAATGCTGGAACTCATGAGCTACTGTTCCATATATTGAATTATTTGCTATTCTTGTTTCCCACTTGTTGGAGTCAATATTTATTATGTTTCTGTCAAAGTATCTTTCATATGTTGAAGAGAAGAAGCCTGCAACATAGAAAGGATATGTCGGGTCGTAATAGTTCTCGTCTCTGCAGTTATCAACCAGCATGATGACTCTTTCTATTCCGTCTTCTGACATATAATAGGTCGGATCACTCTTAGGAGCTAAAACAGCTCTGCTGCCGTCATGTGAGTCCGGCATACCGAAGAATTCTGTATCCTTTTGATATATATTATTATCAAACTCATCTCTAAGCATATCTACTTGTTGTTGAGTTACTACATGTACTCTGTTATCTCCCGGCGGGAAAGACAGATCATTTGCTACCCATACTTCCACATGCTCTCCAATGCTTCTTAGAGTGTATGTCTTATAGTAGTAGCCCTTAGTATTGTCATAGCCTAGGAATCGTTTTGTTCCTCCGTCAAATGTAAAGTTAACGTCATTTCCAAATGCCAAGGCATCCAAGTCTTCGCTAAAATCAATCCCAGCTGCTGCCTCCATTATTTTGGCATCCAGCTCTGCTCTTCTGACCGGATCATTCTCTATAGCATTTAGATATGGGTCTATATCCAGCTCATAATTATAGGCATCATTAGCTTGGACAGCCGCTTCTACTTTTGTCATACCAAAGGGTGTCATTAAACCGAATACAAGCATAATAGCTATCATTATTGATAGTGCTTTTTTCATAGTTTCATATTTCCCCCTTAACTTTTATTGTGAAATATCTTGCTCCTGATTAAGATAAACTCTCCCCCCTTTTTCTCATAAAATTTACTTACCTTACGGAGCAGACCTAAGGTATTCTTATCTTGATTATATATTACAAGCTCTCAATACTATGTCGAATTCGGTTGTCATTTTTATTCTTTTTTTGTCGCAGAACATAAAAATACCCTCAAGGACAATTATTTTCATTTATCCTAGAGGGTATTACTTCTATATAGATCGCGCTAAAGTTTTTACATAAAGAGAACTGTACTTTGCGCGATTTATGAACAGCGGCAAACGATTTCGCGCTCTTTGAATAATGAAAAATGTTTTGCGCGAAACATATACAATAAATTAAAAAGCTATAGGTTTTAAAATTATTCTACATATTATTACAAAAATATGCATATTTTCTACATATTTCTTCATATATATAGTATAATAAATCATATACTAATTCTAGAAGCGGAGGAATATTTATGCACGCACTAAAACCATTCAAACTATTTAAAGCACGTAACTCAAGTAAACCAAGTAAACCACGCAAACCACACAATTTATTTAAGTGGGGAAATCTTAAAATTGGACTGAAGTATGGAATTGCATTAACTGTAACAATTGTTTTATTAGTTATTGCTTCAGGCTTTGTCACCATGTCCTTATTCCAGATTAAAGACGCAGTGTCAGCAATAGAAGTCACTGCAAACAGGTCTATAGATTTAACTTATATGACCGCCCTATTTAAGACAAAGGAATTAATAATTTTAGATTATTCAAGTAAGCCGCGTGAAAGCTTGATTGAGGAATATGCTAAGGTTGAGAAGAACTTTAACGACATGCTGCTACAAATTGAACCCAAAATGGATACAGAGGATTTAAAGTTTTTTTTCTGGCAAGTAAAGAAGAACAATTCTGAAATGGATGATGTTTTCAAAAATGACATAATAGCTAATTTACAGAAAAATAACCGTGAAGCTGCTGCTGCTGCAATCGCAAAGGTTTCCGGTCTCAGAAATCCTACTGCACTATTGTTAGAAAAAATGAAGGAAGATGTAGATAAAGAAAGAGAACTAAAAATGCTGTCTGCTTATAAAGAGATTGAAGATTCTATCTTGATGCTGCTGATTTCAATAATTTCAGCTATGATTCTCGGCAGTATGTTTGTGTTCTTCATCAGTAGAGGCATAAGCCGCAATTTAAATAACGTAGTAAAAATAGCCAATAATATATCTGAAGGTGAACTGAATGTAGATCCTCTTAAGTATATAGGCAGGGATGAAATTGGCAGGCTGTCAGAGTCCATAAATAAAATGCAGCATAAATTGCGTGAAATCATCCAAGAGATAACCGCATCTTCATATAAGGTAGATGAAGAAAGCAATAATCTTTTAAGGATTGCATCTGAGGTGCAGCAGGGCAGCCAACAAATAGCTTCAACTATGCAGGAAATGTCCTCAGGTGCTGAAGAGCAAGCAGGCTCAGCCAGTGAAATAGCCGGTTCAATATCTAAGCTTGCAGAATTAGTTGATAAAGCTGCTCTCAATAAGGAAGCTCTGCAAAGATCTTCAAGCGATATCTTGGTAGTAGTAGGAGAAGGCTCAACTCAAATGGAAACCTCCATAGGAACGATGAATCAAATAAATGTTATACTCCAAGAAAGTGTAACAGATGTCAAGCAATTGGATGAGAACTCTCAAAAGGTTACTGTATTGGTTCAGATAATAAATAATATAGCTCAGCAGACAAATCTATTGGCATTAAATGCTGCCATTGAAGCAGCCAGGGCAGGTGAAGCAGGCAGAGGCTTTGCAGTGGTTGCCGATGAGATTAGGAAGCTGGCTGAGCAGGTTGGAAGCTCAGTAAAGCAAATAACAGATATCGTGGTGGGAATACAGGTTGATTCAAAATCCGTAGCGGATTCCTTGGAAAAGGGATATCAGAAGGTACAGGAAGGAACTTATAACATCAAGACTACCGGAGAGATATTCGTTAAGATTAACGAAGAAATCAGCACAATGGCTGAAAGAATTAAAAATGTAGCTGAGAGTCTGGACGAGATATCTCAGAACAGCAATACAATTAACATTGCCGGTGAGCACATTGCTGCTATATCTGAGGAAAATTCTGCTGGAATCGAAGAAACAGTTGCCTCGGTTGAGCAGCAGAATAGCGCAATGGAAATAATTACAGAGAAATCAAACTCTCTGGCAAATGCATCCGATCAACTGAAGAAATTGATAAGTCAGTTTAAAATATAAGTAAGCAAAAAGGCTTCCATTGAAGCCTTTTTATTTTGAAATGAGATTATTCTCATAAATATTTTTCCTCTTGTACATTATCAAAGCCACAATGAATCTAAATACAAGATCTATGCAGAACACTGACCAGATTGCTACTATTGATAGCTTCATACCGTAGGCTGCAATCCAAACCAGAGGCACTCTTATACCCCATAGTCCGATACCTGCTACAATCATCGGGACTCTGGTATATCCTGCGGCTCTCATAGCTCCGTATATTACTCCGGTAGCATTTTGAGGCACTTGGACTATGCCCATAAGAATCAGATATATTGAGCTCAGTGCAATGATTTCCTTATTGTTTGTCAAAATCGACATTATCGGTCCCGGTAAGAAAATAAGCATAGAAACACTCACTGCCGTGATGGCCATAGCTCCCTTCAGAATCTGCTTGAAATACACCTTCGCAAGCTCCTTGTCCTTCGCACCCAAGGCTTGACCTATAAAGGCAGTGGCTGCAACCGCAAAGCCTGCAGCCGGCATGTAAGAAATTGACTCTGCCTGCAAGCCCAACTGATGTGCCGCGAAGGCTGTTTCGCCAAAGGTAAGTATGGCTCTGGTAATTATGATGGCTGCCAGCTGCCAGAATACTGATTCCATAGAGCTTGGCAGGCCCACCCTGTAAATATCCTTTATCTGTCTGCCGTTTACGGTGAAGAAGCCTTTGTTGAAATAGCTTCTCATTATTCCTTCCCTGTTGAATAATACGTACAGTCCAAGAGAAACCGCTATCAGCTGCGATGTAACTGTAGCGATGGCAGCGCCTCTGATTCCCATAGGAGAGAAGCCCAGCTTGCCAAAAATAAGTACGTAGCCGACAAGGATGTTCACTATATTCATAGTCATGGTAATTAACATCGGAGTCCTGGCATTGCCCATGCCTTGAAGCACCCCGCCTATAACAAGCATAACTGCCAGGAAGGGCAGACCCAAGGATACCAGTCTTAAATATATCACGGACTGCTGCAAAAGCTCCGGCTCAGGGTCAAATATGCTCAGCAAAGCAGGTGCCTTAACATAAATAAGCACTGTCAATGCAATGACTGCCGCAATTGTAGAAAGCAGTGCCTGATGTATCACAGTAAGCATTTTCTTGTACTCTCCGGCACCGTAATACTGTGCTACAAATACTGTAGCCCCTGTAGCTATCCCCTTGAACAGCGCCCATACCAGCTGTGTAATCCTCATACTTATACCCAATACATTGACAGCCAGTACATCGATTCTTCCGACCATCGCCATGGAAACTATCCCTGCAGCAGTCTGCAGAACATTCTCAATTGTGATGGGTAGTATCATAGTAAGTATTTTCTTGTTTATTTCTTTTATGTTGTATGCTGCCTTCGGCTGCTCCTGCAGCTCATCTCTAACTTCTTCCATCCTTGCACCCCTGTTTATTTCGATTTACCCACTCAAGATATAATTATAACAGAGAGTTCATATCAAGATGAAGCTATATTTTGCATTGAGGCTTCTTTCATTAAAGTATATTCAACAGCTTTGCCAAAACGAATAGAAACTCATCAATAGGGTCATAATATAAATGAACCTACAAATGATGAGGCACCACCAAAGATAATGCACCTTGACCGGTGTTGGTTTACGCAAGATGGTAACACATTCAAACGTAACAGGGGGTGCTGCAATGAAAAATTTGATAGGCGTGTTCTTACTGGCTCTGCTCATACTTTTCTCAGCCATGCACGATGGATTAATCACAGTAAATTACGAACTGCTTAATGCTGACGCATGGGAGACAATCGATTGGCTTAAGCCGGTGTTGGCTACAGTACTGATTACCTCATACTTTAGCCGGAGCACAAAGAAACAACCCTAGTTCTCTAGGGTTGTTTCTTTGTGCTCATCTATTTTTAAAAAGTACATGCAAGCATATACTTTTTTTACTCAAAATACCTGTTGGCATTTCCGCAGATTTAGGTTATAATGAAAAAGCTTTCGGGGTGTAGCGCAGATGGTAGCGCACGTGGTTTGGGACCATGGGGCCGCAGGTTCAAGTCCTGTCACCCCGACCATTAACCACTTTTACATGGCCCATTGGTCAAGCGGTTAAGACACCGCCCTTTCACGGCGGCTACAGGGGTTCGAATCCCCTATGGGTCACCATAAAATCTATAATCATATATGCTGGTGTAGCTCAATTGGTAGAGCAGCTGATTTGTAATCAGCAGGTCGCGGGTTCGAGTCCCATCACCAGCTCCATACCTGGAGGAGTTCCCGAGCGGCCAAAGGGGGCAGACTGTAAATCTGTTGTCTCAGACTTCGATGGTTCGAATCCATCCTCCTCCACCATTTTTAAAAATTTCTTTTATTTATTATATCCAATAATATAAATTTAATATTGATACATATTTTACAGCCCACTGCTTAATGCAGCTTCAACTGCTTTGAGTAATGCTTTGCTTGTTGTAGTTGCTCCTGCTGCTACAGTGTCGTTAATGCAATATTTACTATTGGTACAGTTAACAAAATAATAAAACACATATCAATAAAGCTTCTATATGATGCTAAATTTGAAATTTATGTTGGTTCTCCTCATGCACTAAGCAAACTTTATATTTTAGTATCATAGTCTATATCATTCTTTCAGGCTATCTATAAATTTATTGACCACAACATCACTTGCAATTGCTGTTAGCTCGTTCACCAATTCATTGGTACTGCTAATCTTATTTTGATATACATTTCTAAGAAATTGCTTAAATTTATCCTCGCCAAGCATCTGCTCAAGTTGATGTAGTATAATAGGTCCTTTTTTATATAACACAGGATTTGCCATTTCATGATT
Organism: Clostridia bacterium; assembly: GCA_029238945.1. Classification (GTDB taxonomy): domain Bacteria; phylum Bacillota; class Clostridia; order Lutisporales; family Lutisporaceae; genus GWB2-37-7. Next base: position 10,828 of record JAQZBM010000028.1, on the reverse strand, counting down.
GCGATTTATACCATATATTGGCGGTAAACCCTTTGATTCTGCATTGTAGTCTTGAATCAGCTTATCAAATTCTTCCTCCCCATAAACCTCTCTAATAACCATTAATGTCGTATACTCGGCAAAGGACTCATTTAACCAGTCTTCCCAAGTACTCCATGAAGCTTGAGACCACCAAATATGGCTTAACTCATGGGTTATAAATTTTAACTGTTTAAAATTAGAGTTTATTAACTTATTGGAAATTACAATCAACTCTGGTCTGCAATATCCTCCACCTTCTGTCCTGGGGGCTATTATAAATGCTAGATTGATATTAGTAATTGGACATATGATATACTCAATTTTATTCAGAATTAATTTAATAGATTGATAGATTTTTTGTGCTGCGTCTTCATATTCAGATCCAACATAATATACTCTTACGCCATTATCAACAGCAGTATCTCCTATAACCTTTAGCTCTTTTGAAGCAACTATAACACAGTCTGCTGCCATACTGTCTGAAGATAGTATCCATTTATCACCATAAGGTTTTGCATATGGGTATCCACAAACTTCATAGTCCCGTCCAAGGTTGAGTTCAACTTTAAAAACAGACTTATCCAACTTCTCATATAGAGGATGCCAGCCTGAGTGCGAACTCAATTCAACCCATCTTTCATCTATGTTATTCACTTTGATTTCCTCATGTAGCTTAAGGACTCCGCTATACTTAAATTTGATTTCTATATGCTCGCCTTTTCGTAGTGATTTATTCAAGATAATTTTGATTTGCCTTGTCTCCGGAACAAAACGATTCCATTCAACCTCTTTGCTGCTATGTTGAAAATATTCCATCTCCTTACACTTGATTTCATTAATATTCAAGGTTTTATGAAGATAAAAATTCAGCTCCTTTATAATTATCGAATACATAGAAGCGCTAGGGACGGTTCCTAGCGCTTCATAATTTTCTATATTCTAAATACTTCTTTACTCTTTTACCGTTATTTTATGCACTGCATTGTCCAGTCCACCAATTCAGACAGTAGAACCTTGTCATAGTTCCTTACATAGGTCTTGTATTCCTCTCCCATAGGCTCTGCCCATTTAGGGTCAAGGCCCTTTTCTGCATTCAGAATACCTACGACGTTTCCGACCTGTCCTGCGTTGCAGTCTACATCCAAGCCTGCAAGACCGACCAGATAAATAGTCTTGTCATAATCACCCTCACCAAACCATAGTGCTATTACTTCAATTGCTGCATTTGGGTATGCATGGACCAGGTTATACTTCTTGTATTCCTCTTCACAGATGATGAAGGCTTCTTCTGCATCCTTTGCTTTCCTGCAGGTTTCCAATGCAAACTTAACAACGCCGTAGTACTGACTGTCAGCAGGTAGCATCTCTATAGTATCAGCAACAAGCTTCCTGACATCGCTTTCTACAAAGGCTAAAGCTGTCAATACTGCATTGAAGACCTCTCCTATTATGCCATTGCTGCTATGGGATATCTGACCGTCTATCCAAGCCAATCGTGCCGCTTCCATTGGCTGCCCCGGTGCTACCATACCACAGACCGAGCCTCTCATTTGGGCACCTATCCACTCTGTATACGGATTGTTCAGCCTCCCGGTATATGGAGGCTTCACTCCAAGCAGCAGATTTTTCAGTGCAATGTCCTCAGCAGACCATGCATAGGGTATCAGAGAGATCCAGTATTCCGCTATTTCACTGGATTTTATCTTGCTTCCGTGTTCCTTCATGGCTAACAAAAATGCAATCTGAAAGGTTATATCATCATTGTAGGGACTGGGCTTCTTCAAATATCCCTCTACCTTCCCAAAATCCCTTTTTATTGTCTCTCTCGCATAACCTTCCAAGGCAGTGCCAAAGGAGCCGGCGCATATCTGTCCAAGCCAGCCCCAGTAAATCTGCTGTTCCATCTTGCTCTTGTCAATCTTTATATCCTTTGAAAAATTGCTTGCCTTTACAAACTGACTCCAGGTTTTGTACTGTTTGTAATTCCAATAATCCGAGTCAGTATCTACAGGTGCATAATTTAGCGCCTGAAATATTTTCGAAGTGTATTTTATCAAGGCAGCATTATCATTATCAGAGTATGCCTTCTGCCCTTTAAGGAAATATTCCTCTGCCTCCGTAACATCCCGTCCCATATTCTCGACAGACTGAATCGCACCTGCTATCAGACATGCCGGTGCACCGGAGCCCGGGGCCTTACTTAGCCACATTGTCCTTATCTTACTAATCTCATATATCTGCGACTTGCTTTGAGTCCAATCCTCATCGCTTTCGATTGTAATAGTACCTTCAGCACTATCAACTATATGCTTTGCGTATTCCCAAGCTTTCATCTGCATTACCTCTTCAAATCATAGTGTTTTTTTGTCTCTGCGTTCAGCATCAAGCTTAAAAACGCATTGACAAACAAAGTCTATAAATTCTTTTCTCTTTACTTCCAATAAAACTAACGTATTTGCCTCTTTCTCAGGGACAGGCCTTTCATCTGCCAGAGTCATTCCTCTTGTAATATCTCCCTGTGTTTCCACATCTACATGATACCTTTTCCCTTCAAACAAGTCGGGCTTAAGCAAATAGCCCATTACACAGGGGTCGTGCAGAGAACTGCCTTCAAAGCCAAACCTCTTGCTTGCCAAGGAATAAAAATCTAAAAGGTCTGATACGAAATCGGATATCTTACCCTTTCCCCTCAAAAGCTCTCTCTCATCATCCATAATCATTGCCTTATTGGTCACATCAAGACCTGCCATAACAATATCCACACCTGAATTAAAAACCATTTTGGCAGCCTCAGGGTCTACATATATGTTAAATTCCGCAGCGGCAGTCCTATTGCCTATGTGGATGCCTCCGCCCATTAAGCAAATCATCTCTATTTTGCTTTTTATCTCAGGATATACCCTGAGCAGCAATGCGATGTTTGTTAAGGGACCCAGAGCAGCTATAGTGACCTTTTCCTTACAGCCTTTTATTTTCTCATACATGAATTGAACCGCGTTGTCGCTGACTACAGAGAATTTCGGCTCCGGCAGTACAGGACCGTCCATGCCTGATTCTCCGTGAGCGTCTTCACCGGTGTGAATAGGCTTTATAAGGGGTTTTGCCTCTCCCGCGGCTGCAGGTATGTCCTCATCTACCAAGGATAATACCTTCAAGGCGTTCTTTGTAACCTTCGCCAGGAGCTGATTCCCTCCTACTGTGGTCAAGCCAAGTATATTAAGCTCATCCTTATGAGCCAAAGCCATAAGGATGGCTATGGCATCATCGTGGCCAGGGTCACAGTCAATAATAATATTTCTCATATCCTTATCCCTTTGCTTTTCTCTTATTAGTTTCACGTATTGCATAAGCTAAAAGTCCAACCACAGTAGCCACATAGGGCAGAATTCTGATTAACTCTGCAGGTATGTTCAGAAGCTGGAGAGTATTTGACAAAGCGTCTGCTACTCCAAAAAGTACAGAGGACAAGGTGGTTCCTAATACGGTACCTCTTCCCATAGCTTCTGCCGCAAGAGCAATCCAGCCCCGGCCCGCAGACATTCCTCTTGAAAACCAGGATACATAGCCCATGGATAAAAACGCTCCGCCCATGCCTGCAAATACTCCGCTTAAGGCTAGTGCGATATATCGGATTTTCATCACGTTTACCCCTACTGATTTTGCTGCATTCTCATTCTCACCAACAGACCTTATCCTTAAGCCCAAGGCTGTTTTCTCCAGCACATACCACACCCCGATTGCCGACAGAATTGCAATATACGTCAGCACATTATGTCCTGAGACTATCTCTCCTAAAATAGGTATATTGCGGATAACAGGTATATGAATATTCGGCAGCACCATGCTAGCAAGTGAAGCAGAGGTTCCTTTATCTCCTGTAAGATAATACAGGACAAATATGGTTCCTCCGTTTGCAAAGAAGTTAAGTGCTATACCTCCTAATATAACATCAGTTTTTAGCTTCAGCGTGAAATACGCCAGCATACTTGCTGTTAGCAAGCCTATCAAAATCGCTCCCAATAAACCTATCAACGCACTTTGGGTATATGCGCTGAATACAACACCGGCCAAAGCCGCCATCAGCATGATTCCCTCAAGACCTATGTTTGCCGCCCCTGCCCTGTCTGATATCAATGCTCCCAAAGCAGCAAACAGCAGAGGAGTGGTAACTCTGATAGCAGAAAATGCAAAGTCGGGGGTTAAAATAATGTCCAGTAAACTACGCATTCTTCTTTACCTCCCTCAACAGTGCTTTTTGTCTGTATTTCTCCAGGAACTTGCCGCCCGAAATCAGCAGTATGATTACTGCCTGCATTATAAATACCATTTCCGATGGGATATTTGTCATTCTCGCCATGAGGTCTGCCCCTATCCTGATATAGGCAAGGAAAAGTGCAGCATAGATTGTACTGCCGGGCTTGTTTTTCGCCAGCATCGCAATCAGTGCCCCGTCAAAGCCTAGTCCGGGAAGAGCTGCCCATCTGAATCTGTCATACATTCCGATTACCTCAACAGCCCCGCCTATGCCCGAGATTATACCTGCTGCTATACTGGCTATAATAATCGCCTTGGTTGTATTCATGCCTGAGTATCTGGCAAAATCGCCGTTAATACCTGTCATTCTGATTTCATATCCCCACTTTGTCCTGTACAGGAACAGATACGCAAGCAGTACGGTAACTAAGGCAATTATGAGTCCAGAATGTATTCTGGTCTTGGGGATGATATTGGCAAGCAAAACAGTCTTCTGCATTTTAAATGATGCAAAACCTGCGATATCAGGGTCTCTGAAGAAATAGTTCAGGATATATAAGCCTATACCATAAAAAATACTGTTAAACATCAGAGAAATAACTAATTCGCTGGCATTCCACTTGGCTTTGAAATAGCCTATCATAAACATAAGGAGCATTCCAAAGAGGCCGCCTGCTGCTATCGCAACTATAGCGTGTAAAGGAGCCGGCAGGGATAAGCCTATCCCTACAATAGCCGCCATGAGACCGCTGAAATAGAAAACCCCTTCCGCGCCCAGGTTGAACAGGCTTGTTTGGAACAAAATCACTGTGGCCAGCCCTGAAAATATCAACGGAATAGCCAACTCTATCACGTTTCCGATATATCTTGTCTTTAGAACAGGACCTATTACAAAATAATAAATGCTTGAAAGCGGTTCATCACTTACCAGCAGGATTATTGCAAAGCCTAGTATTAAAGAAATAGTAACTGCTGCAAACGTCCTTATTAATTCAAATCTATTCTCAAAATTCATTGACAGCCCTCCTTATCTCTTCCCGGCTTTGCTTCTTTACTCCAAGCATATAAAGCCCTAGCTCCTCTTCTGTAGTTTCTGAAGGATTATCTATATACGCCACAAATTCCCCTTCATACATAACCAATAATGCATCACTTAATTCCATCGCTTCACTGAGGTCTGCACTTACAAGCAAAACTGCGGCGCCTCTGTCTCTCAGCTTTAATATTTCCTTGTGTATGATTTCAGCAGCACCTACGTCTACTCCTCTGGTAGGCTGTTCAGCAATAAGGATGTCAGGCTCTATAGAGCATTCCCGTGCTACTACTACCTTTTGAATATTGCCTCCCGACAGGCTTTCTACCTTTTGTGCAATGCTTTTGCAGACAATGTCATAATCCTCTACCAGTTTATTTGCCAGCTTGCTAAGCTTCTTTACATCCATCAAAATTCCGCTTTTAATTTCTTGGCTTTCGTATCGGTTGGCAGCAAGGTTTTCGCTTATAGCCGCTGAAGCTGCAACACCTTGCGTCATCCTATCCTCCGGAATATATGACATTCCGCTTTTTCTTAAAGCCTTGACGTTCATGCTTCTTATGTTTTTGTCATTAAAAAGTACTTCTCCGTCATAATTCCTTCTACCGCCGGTAATTACATTGATAAGCTCCCTTTGACCATTGCCCTCTACTCCTGCAATACCAAGGATTTTCCCTTTATTGGCAGTAAATTGAATGTCCTTCAAGAGTTCCTTGCCTTCCGCACCTTTACAGCTGACGCCCTTAACGTTTAATACTGCCTTTCCGGCTTCACTCTTGCTTTTATCATACTTCAGAACAACATTACGGCCTACCATCAGATTTGATATCTGACTCTGTGTTACATCAGCAACATTATAAGTTCCGTAGGTTACGCCTTTTCTGATTATTGTGACTTTGTCGCATATACTCTTGACCTCTTTAAGCTTGTGAGATATGAAAATAATTGTATGTCCGTTATCCTTCAGCTTCATAAGCTGTACAAAAAGCTCTTCGGTCTCTTGAGGCGTAAGAACTGCCGTCGGCTCATCAAGGATAAGTATCTTTGCACCTCGGAGCAATGCTTTCAGTATTTCCACCTTTTGCTTCATCCCGACCGAAAGGTCCTTCACCTTCATTTCCGGATCAACCCGAAGGTTATACTTGTCACCTAATTCCTTTATCATTTGTGTCGCTTTGTTGTAATCTATATTTATACCTTTTTTAGGCTCAATCCCTAAAATCATATTCTGCACAACAGTAAAAGAAGGCACTAACATAAAATGCTGATGTACCATCCCTATTCCCATATCAATTGCTTTATTTGAGTTTTCTATCTCCACCTTGCTGCCCTTAAAAATTATCTCTCCGGAGGAAGGTCTCTCCATCCCGAAAAGAATTTTCATCAAGGTTGATTTGCCGGCACCGTTTTCTCCGACAACAGCATGGATTTCCCCTTCTTTTAGCTCGAAGCTGACATTTTTATTGGCTACAACACCGTTGCTGTATACCTTCATAATGTTCCTTAATTCTAAAACATTGTTACTCATAACATACTGCCTTTCTTTAAGGTTATAGTTATAAAGCCTATTGAAATATTTTGGGGGTTCGAATAAACAAACCCCGCAAAATATTTTATTTAATTATTTTATGGCTTAACAGATTCTCTTAACTCGTTGATTTGCTCTGTAGACTGTCCAAATGCTGTTCCTACTTTTATTTCACCCTTAGCAATCTTTTCTTCGATTGCTTTGATTTGGTCTTTTATATCTTGCGGCAGTTTTTCATAATACTCGTTTTTAGCCAGTCCCACACCATCCTCAGCTATTCCTACTTGATTATGCTTTCCATACTCCAGAGTGCCCTCTTGGTGTGCCTTAACTGCATTATATATAGCCTGGTCTATTCTCTTAACTGCTGAAGTAACTATACGTGATGCTTTTTCTGCGTCAGTATCCTTAAAAAGCATTGCCTGATCTGAGTCAACACCTATAGCATATCTGTTCTTATCCTTTGCAGCGTCGATAAGTCCCAATCCGGTTCCGCCTGCAACGTTGAAGCTGATGTCTGCGCCTGAATTATACTGAACCAGTCCCAGCTCTTTTCCCTTTGCAGGGTCACCGAAATCTCCTGCATATGAAATAATAACCTTTACATCAGGATTTACGCTTTTAGCTCCTTCAATGTAACCTATAAGGAAGTCATTGATGCCAGGGATGTCCATGCCGCCAAGGAATCCGATAACGTTCTCCTTGTTTGCAAGTTCCATGTCTGATTTTGTTACCAAGCCTGCCAAAGCACCGGCCAGGTATGATACTTCATTTGTGCTGTAAAACATTGAATATACGTTTTCAGCTGTCTCTTCTACTGATGTGTCAAAGTCGATATATCTCTTATCAGGATATTCCACCGCCAGCGTATTCATTATCTCTGTTGTTTCATTTCCTGAAATGATTATGTCCCAATCTCCTTCGGAAGCATCTATGAAGTTTGGCTCCCATTTAGTTGAATCGGTTCCCATTTCGATAACCTTTGTCTCTGCTCCAAGCTTACTCTTTACAAGCTCCAAGCCTGCATTTGCAGCGTCAAAGAAGGACTTATCCCCTAAGTTTCCCGGAATCAAAAGAACTACTTTCAGCTTGTCTGTATCAGGAGCTTGGCCTTGCGGAGCTTCATCCGCAGGAGTCTTTCCGCCGCCTGTGCAGGCTGTTAGTCCAATAGACAGAATCAGGATTGTGCATAAAATTAGAGCAATTTTTTTCATTAAGTATTCCTCCCTAAATTAATTTGTAGTTAGTATTTTCAACATCCTGCCTACTAGGCATAGACGATTGAGCACCTTTTTTAGTAACACTGAAGGAAGCTGCTTTAACAGCAGTTTTTATTGCGTTTTCTATACTTATATTGTTTGCAAGCTCTGCGGCCAATACACCGTTGAAGCAGTCTCCTGCACCTGTTGTGTCAACTGCATCTACTATGATTGTAGGGAAATTGACATGTCCTGTTTGATTTACAAGCATTGCCCCCTCCTTGCCCAAGGTACAAATGACATTGGCTACGCCTTGGTCAATAAGCTTTTGCGCCTTTTGCAGCTGACTGCTGTCCTCAGCGCCCCCTGCAAGTATATCAAGTTCACTTTCATTTGGAGTTATATAATCGGTTTTGCTCAGTATATCCCGACTCAATTTTGCTGCAGGCGCGGGATTAAGTATTACCTTACAGCCATTTTCCTTAGCTTTATCCATAGCATATGTTACTGTTTCCATGGGTATTTCAAGCTGCAAGAGAACGATATCTGCATCCTTGAATAATGCTTCATTGGCATCAATGTCTTCCTTGCACAAAGTCCTGTTAGCACCGGAGATTACAACTATTGAATTTTCTCCCTTTTGGTCAACAGTAATCCACGCTGTTCCTGTCTTATCATTTACCCTAAGGCTGACCCCTGTTACATCAACGCCTTTGCTCTTCATTCTCTCTAAAAGGGCTTTTCCATCTTCATCATTTCCTACTGCCCCGATAATCGCAGTTGATGCTCCAAATCTTGAACTGGCTACAGCCTGGTTAGCCCCCTTGCCGCCATCGAATTTTTCCATATTGGCAGCCAGTACGGTCTCTCCCTTCTTAGGAATCCCATTCACTGCGGCGACCATATCAATATTCAGACTTCCTACCACAATCACCTTATTCATTCGCTTCTCCTCTTACATGTTGATTCTCTTACTTTAAGCTCAGCTTTAATTTCCCGCTTCTGACTTGCTTCTTTCTTGCTTTCCATTATATCGATAAGCATTTCTACAGCCTGATAGCCGATTTCATAGCTGGGCTGTCTTACCGTAGTCAATGCCGGTGTCACCAAAGATGAGATATAAATATCATCGAAGCCTACTATACTTATATCCTCCGGTATGCGTATGTTTTTTTCCTTTAAGGCATTCATTGCCCCTATTGCAATAAGGTCATTACCGCAGAATATTGCTGTAACTGCTTTATCCGGCGTCGTATTCTTCATGCTTTCATATCCGAATTCGCTGGTGTACTTACCGACTACAACCAGATTTTCATAATATTCTATATTATTATCAGCAAGCGCCCTTTTATATCCTTCAAGTCTGTCTTTGGAAAGCTTTATATTTAACTGTCCTGACAAGAACATGATTCTCTTGTGGCCTGATTTTATCAGATGTGTCACGGCATCATAGGCTCCTGTAAAATTATCTACTTCAATTTTTCCTTCTACGCCTTTAAAATATACATTTCTATCCAAAGACACTATAGGCACCTTGATATCTATGTTTTCCTCAAGGCTCTGGTCTCTTACCGCAGCTCCCGCCAAGGCGATTCCATCAACTTGCTTCTCTATCAGATTGTTAATATACTTTATTTCCTTTTTCAAATCATCATCAGTATTGCAAAAAAGTAAACTGTAGCCTCTTTCGTTGGCAACATCCTCTGCACCCCTTACCAGGTCTGTAAAGAAAGGATTTCGCACGTCCGGGATGACTAATCCTATAGTTTTTGTCTTTTTGGTGACCATACTTCGAGCAACAATGTTAGGCGTATAGTTCTGCTCTTCTATAATCCTTTTTACCCTTTCTATTGTCGGCTTGCCGATGTCACTGTCCTTGCCATTGATTATCTTCGATACAGTTGCAATAGAAACACCCGAAAGCCTCGCTATGTCCTTTATAGTAACTGCCATAGGATAACACCTCCAGTTTACTTAAACGTTATACTAAAACGTTTAAGTATATTTTACATCCATATATTATGTGTGTCAATTCGTTGTTTAATATTCTTTTATTTTTGAACATAAAGAAGCGCTAGGGACGGTTCCTAGCGCTTCAAATTTCTATCTATTTTACAAATACTTCTTTATCCTGTCTATTATCTTCTTCCTAAACTCTGTAACTGCTGCGAAGTCCATTTGTGGTACATAGCTCTTTTCCATCTCGTCATGCTTCTTCTTAGTCATGTTGATTCTTCTGAAGGCTTCGCTCAGCAGCATTTCCTTCATTTCGTTATCCTTGCTTATCAGGTCACCCTTTGCTTGCAGCTTCTCAGCTATTATAACTTCATCCAGGTTGACTATCCTGTAGGCTCTTTCCTTTACCTTACTGTTCACTGTGAAAGCTATTCCCAGCTTCTCTACAAGCACTGTCTGAATTCTGTCGGGATTCAGGGGCTGATGATATATCTCAACTGCATAGCCTTTCAGCATATATTCTTTAGCTAGTATACTGAGTATTTCGCTGATGCCCTTTGTATGGATGCCCTCAAAGAGATAACACTTGAAGGTGTCAGGTATCAGGGTGTCAATATAGTCCGCCATTCCATCCGGTGTCAATGCACTGTCGAATAGGTGCCTTTCCTTGCCTGCATCACCTGTGTTTTCAAGGTTGTCAGTCAATTCTGCCTTGAGATTCAGGATCAGTCTGCTAAGCTTAGCCTTATCAACTGCGCCCTCTGCCGCTGTCTCAATATCATCCTGCATTTCCTTAGCAGACATCAGATAGTGATATGAACTGTTGAAAAGCTCCTT
>JAQZBM010000027.1 GCA_029238945.1 Clostridia bacterium | reverse complement strand
GAGCAAATCAGATACAGCGAGGAAGCTGTTACTGAAGAGCAGCGAAAGCAGCTTGAGGAATATAGAAAAATGCTGAAAAAATTCGTAAAAGCAAGATTGGGCACAATAAAATCGCTAATAAGCTTCTATATTATAGGACTTTAGCTTGAAAAATAAAAACATTGGTGCTATAATTACTTTTGTATTAAAAAAGCGCGAGTGACGGAATTGGCATACGTATACGATTCAGGTTCGTAGTTTTGTGGGTTCGACTCCCACCCCGCGCACCAAATATGATTTAAAGCTCAAGAGATAACTCTTGAGCTTTTTGATTTTTTGTATGTGCCAGGTACAGAACTTAAGAACTTATTAAGGAAAATATTTACATATAATACACCTTTTGATAGAATAAATTCAGGAGGTGTATTATTGCGGAGCAACAAGGTTCCCGGGACCCATCAGCAGCTTTAGCTGCTTTTTGATTGAAGGGTTCTTATTGCGGAGCAACAAGGTTCCCGGGACCCATCAGCAGCTTTAGCTGCTTTTTGATGGGTGGGGTTCTTATTTTGGCAAGAGAATGGAGAGAGGAATATAAAGGCGGCATATATCATGTAATTGCTAGAGGAAATAACAAGGAGTACATCTTCAAAGAAAGCATTGACAAGGGGTACTTCATAAAGCTCTTGAAAGAAAGTATGAAAGGTATCTGCTATCTTTACTAAGATATTTGCATCAGAATCCAGTTAAGGCAGGGATGTGTGAGAACGTAGAAGATTATAAATGGAGTAGTGACATATTTTACAGAACTAATAACAACAGTTTTATATCTATAGATATTATATTAAGCATGATGGCAAGTGAGAGAAAAGCTGCCATAGACAAGTACAGAGAATACATGCAGCAGGAAGAAGAAAAAGATTATGATAATATGAAGGTAGTTGGAGACGAAGCATATCAGATGTTATGCAGCAGCAAGAGACAAGCAGAAGAGAGAAAGAGATTGGATGAGATACTAGTAGATCAAGGTATGAGTCAAGAGCAGTATGAACTAATTAAGAGTGGAAGCCGGAGAAGAGATTTGATAGAGTATAAAGTCAATTATGCAAGAGAGGCTGCCAGGCTAAAGTATACACACATGGAAATTGGAAAGAACATAAACATATCGGATGCAGCTGTGAGAAAACTGATAAAGAGAGCCTAATAAGTTCTTAAGTTCTGTACCTGGCACCATGCAGTTATGCAATGTTACATGTGATCGTTTATGCAAGAAGTGCAAAATTCTCAACTGTTATCGGATATGCTCGGAATACATACCTTTGAAATGCATTCATTTGACACGCTTTCCTCATGTTTGCAATGGCTGTAATCGCATGACGATTTGTCACATTGAGAAACAGCATTACCGTGCCAAGGTTGCTGATGCTAACTACCGCGATATATTGACATCAGCCAGGGAAGGTGTTGATCTTACACCCACAGAGCTGGCCAAATTAGACAATCTCATCTCGCCTCTCATATTGAAAGGTCAACCCTTGACGCACATTCTAGCCAATCACAAAGATGAGATAGATCGGTCAGAGAGGACACTGTACAGCTACTTCGAGAAAAACTTGTTCATCGCAAGGAATATCGATCTTCCTCGCAAGGTGAAGTTCAAACCCCGCAAGAAGCTTTTCAAGTCATCTAGGAAAACCCAGACCCATAGACTTGGTCGAACATATGCAGATTTTAATGCTTTCATAGAGTCAAATCCCGACATATCCGTTGTTGAAATGGACACGGTACATGGAACTAACAACGGAAAGGTGATGCTTACGTTTTTCTTCAGAAGTTGTTCTTTCATGATAGGAATCCTCTTGGATGCATGTACAATAGAGTGTGTGAGTGAGGCTGTAGATGAACTATACCAGGAGATAGGAGCTGAAGCGTTTAAAAAGACATTCCCGGTCATACTCACCGATAACGGTTCGGAGTTTAAGTCTCCAGAATCCATAGAGTACGACTACAATGGTAAGGAACGAACAAAGGTGTTTTACTGTGATCCCATGGCTTCCTATCAGAAACCGCATATTGAAAAGAATCACGAATATATACGATATGTATTGCCGAAGGGTAAATCATTCAAGAATCTTGAGCAGGCTGATGTTATACAAGTCATGAATCATATCAACAGCACAGCTAGAGCCAGTTTGAATGGCACTACACCACACAAACTGGCTCAATTGCTGCTTGGTAAACCATTGCTGGAAAAACTGTCTTTAGTAGAGATTCCAGCAGATGAAGTACATTTGAAGCCTACGCTTCTAAAGAAATAAAGATAACAATAATTCGGGCAGATATCGCCGGAACTTAATTTAGCAATGCAACGACCGGCGGAATTTACTCTTACAACGGAATTCCGGTGGTCTGATTTCGATGCGAAAAATACTCGGATTTAGTGTTATCTTATGAGAATTATATAGTATTTCAATACAAATTAACAGTAAAAAAATGAACTTAGTCTAACAACTTCAACAGCTTAAGAAGACCGGAAGTTACTTTTTCAAATTACGAGTAATAAAAAATATATGAAAGGAGGGAGAACGAATGAAATTTAATAGAGGATGTGTTGCATATATAGATAACAAAAGAGTTACTGTATATTCATATGATGCCATTAATAAAATGATGGATAATCCTTTAAATGTAAAAAATGATATATTGACATTAGAAATGTCAAAAGAAATAAGCGAATATTTATATAATAGGAGTAAGAATAATGAAGTTAATCTAAAAATATCTAGTAGTTATTTACCTGACTATTACTTAGTAGATGTGAATCTAATTTTAGAATGTTTAAGCAGTTATGAGAATGACAAAATAATGGACAATTATAAAATCAAACAATGTCAAGATAATAATAAGGTAACAAATGAAGAATTGTTAATCAATGCTTCAAAAATATATAAGGGTAATTTTGTATTATTGAAGGATAGTAATTATTGTATTGTTCATAGAAAAAGCCACGGGGAATATTATTACAAGGATGAGATAAACATAAGTAGTAATTTGTATGATAGAATTAAATATTATTTAAGAATTTTGAGGAATTCAAATAATAACAGCGAAATTCAAACGAAATTGTGTTATATTATTAAAAATGAATTCGAATATGATTTTAACAAAAATAATAATAAAATTAATTATAACTTATGGAAAAGGCTAGACATGAATTGTGATTTTGAAGTTATATATTAAATTGTTTAAAGTACACGTTTATAAATGATTATGTAAAAGTGACATATTTTACAGCACTAATAACAATAATTTTATATCTATAGATATCATATTAGGCATGCTGGCAAGTGAGAGAAAAGCTGCCATAGACAAGTACATAGAATACATGCAGCAGGAAGAAGAAAAAGATTATGACAGTATGAAGGTAGTTGGAGACGAAGCATATCAGATGTTATGCAGCAGTAAGAGACAAGCAGAAGAGAGAAAGAGATTGGATGAGATACTAGTGGATCAAGGAATGAGTCAAGAGCAGTATGAGCTAATTAAGAGTGGAAGCCGGAGAAGAGATTTGATAGAGTACAAAGTCAATTATGCAAGAGAAGCTGCCAGGCTAAAGTATACACACATAGAAATTGGAAAGAACATAAACATATCGGATGCAGCTGTGAGAAAACTGATAAAGAGAGCAAAATAAGTTCCTGTACCTGTCACTATGGCATAATAAGTTCTTAAGTTCTGTACCTGGCACCATGCAAATCTGGCACCATGCAAATCATTTTGATGGAAGTTGTATTTTATGAAAGTAAAACTACTTTAATTATGCTATAATTGATTTGACTATACCAATGTAAATTAAGCAATAATAGTAATAGTATTGCATATGCTTAATCGAGGTGGTATAATATGGATAAAAATAAAGTAAAGAGAGATATTAGTCCTTTGGATAAGGGGGAACAAGATATGACTACAGCTGTAATTAAAGAAAATAAAATTGATACATTGAAGTCAAAACTTGATTTGATTACAAAAAAATCTACTCTTCTATGTGGTGATGATAATATGATTGAATTAAATCCTAATAACCCACAGCATAAAGAATGGTTTGAAGAAGATAAGTTTAAGGGAAAATAATCGATGACAGATATTGGTGACGTCTATCTTGTAAAAATATATTTTAAAGGACAGCAGGGTAATAGTAAGAATAGACCTGTAGTTGTAATAAATGTTAGTGATGAAGAAGATATTAATACAATTGCAGAGATTACTTCAGTAGAGCCAAATGGTTCTTATTATAGCCAATTTAAAGAAAAAATTAATAATTGGAGACAATGTGGACTAGATAAAATATCCTATGTAAAATGCAAAAATATTCATAATATCAATAATGATAGATTATTTAAACAAATTGGTGTTATGGATGAAGATGATTTGTTAAGGATAATCGAAAAGATAATTGAATATAACAGTTAACATTAAAAGACCTCTGATTAATTTCAGAGGTCTTTTTACTCCTAAACATCATTTCACTCCAAAGATATATGGTGCTGGGTAAGCAGGTTATTAGGTTATTAAATATTTAAGACCCATACCCTAATAGCCTCTACACCTGGCACTTATTTATTTTATGTCTGTTTTCATCTGTTTCAAAGGGTTATAATATAACTGTACATAATGATAATCGGGAGTGTGTTATTTTGAAAGACTTAAGATACAAAATGCTTGTAACTGATATGGATTATACTTTATTGAATAAAGATAAGCAGGTTTCAGAAGGAAATAAGGAAGCCTTGAAACGTGCCATAGAAAAGGGTGTCCATGTTGTTGTAGCCACAGGGAGGATATATACCTCAGCACTTTACTATGCCAAGCTTCTGGGTATAACTACTCCTATAATTGCCAGCAATGGAGCTATCATAAGAGAAGAAGATACTGATAGGACTCTATACCAATCGCTGCTGCCTAGAGAAGCCATGAAGGAAATGGTCAGACTGAGCAAGGAGATTGGAGTCTTCTGTCATCTTTTCAGCAGAGACACCATTTATGCAGAGCAGCTGGTCAATGTATCCCTGAACTATACTAAGTGGAATAAATATTTAAATGAAGAGGACAGGGTAAAAATTAAGATATTGGACAGCTTCGACAATATGACTGAAGAGGAGCAAAACGGCATATTCAAAGCGGTTGTAATAGAGTCGGATGAAGATAAGCTTAGACGTCTGCGGGAGGAAATATTAAAAACCGGGCTGGTCTCCGTAAGCCAGTCTCTGAAGGACAACCTTGAAGTGATGAACAAGGATGTGTCCAAGGGAAATGCAGTGAAGCAGCTTGCAGAGATACTTGGAATAGCCAGAGAAGAAATTATAACTATCGGTGACAACGAAAACGACATCAGCATGATAGAATACGCAGGCTTAGGCGTAGCTGTCGGCAATGCTGAACAGTGTCTGAAGGATAAAGCTGATTTCGTAGCCTGCGATTATCAGGAGGATGCTGTAGCGCAAGTAGTAGAGAGGTTCATATTGGGCTAAAATAAATCAAATTTAGCAGGATGCATTTTATGTGCATCCTTTTTTTGCATTAATATTTCGAAAATTCCATACAAATATTTGCAAAATTATGTTAACATGATATTACTATATTTGTTTTGGGGGGAGCGGCATCATGAAGTACACGGCACTAATTATTATTATTTTTCTAATATTGATTTTTATATCAGGCACTCTGAACTACTTCGAGGTTTTATCCTTTAAGACAGACAATGCAGTATTCGCAAACCGTGATAATGATACCTACGTAGATGCAGCAGCAAAACCAATCAGTAGAAGCAGCAGCGAGACAAGAAAGAAAAAGGATATTGAGCTTAGACTTATGACATATAACATGCACAGAGGAATCGGCAGAAGCGGAAGGCTTGACCTTGATGCCACCTCAGAAGTCATAAGGGGGACCAATGCTGAAATAGTTGCACTGCAAGAGGTGGAAAGATATTCTATCAGGACAGGCTTCAAGGATCAGATTAAGCATTTGGCCTCAACTCTTGACATGCACTATGCTTACGGCAAAAGCATAAACCTATTGAACGGAGAATATGGAAACGGTCTTCTAAGCAGGTATCCCATAGTAGAGTACAGCACCTACGACCTTCCATCTGTAGGTGAACAAAGGACTATACTAAGGACTGTTGTGAATATTGAAGGCTATAGATTAGCTGTTTACAACACTCATTTGGGCTTGAACCAGGAGGAAAGGGATACGCAGCTGGATTACATCATGCAGCTGCTTGCAGCTGAGGAAATTGATTATGTTTTGATGGGTGATATGAATTCAAAGGTGGACAAGCTTACCAGGATAACAGAGGTTTTGCAGGACAGCGCAGAGGGAAGCTCAAAGCTTGAGCACAGCACCTTTAAGGAAGAGGATGTTCAAGAGAGGATAGACTATATATTCCTGCAGCAGAAGATGAAGGTTAATAACTATGATGTTGTAGTGTCAGAAGCATCAGACCATTACCCTGTAATCGCTGAGGCAGCAGCTGAATAGAAAATATGATGCAAATATAATGAAATTTAGGGCACAATATCCATAACGATGCAAAAGGAGTGGATACTGTGCCCTTTGAACCAAAAAGAGTGATGTTTGAGCAGGATGCCCTGAGTTATCCCTTAGGTAGAAAGCTTTTTGATGAGTTTAAGGATAGAGATGTTGAGATTGCTATGCTGAAGTCTCACAATAAGGTTAGCGGCATACCCGGCAAGACTCCGGCACAAGCCTTTGGAGAAGGCAAAAACACTTTGGTGGTAGGAATCAGAAGAACCCTTAAGTTTGAGAGCTGCAAGCCCTCCGCACACTATCAGCTGCCCTTGGTGACAGGCTGTTCCGGCATGTGCACCTACTGCTACCTGAATACGCAGCTGGGTAAGAAGCCGTACATCAGAGTTTATGTAAATGTTGATGAGATATTGGAGCAGTGCTCAAAATACATACAAGAAAGGGAGCCGGACATTACCTTCTTCGAAGGAGCTGCTACATCGGATCCTATCCCCGTAGAGCCATATACAGGCTCCCTTCGAAGGACTATAGAGTTTTTCGGCCAGCAGCCCTTGGGACGCTTCAGGTTTGTGACCAAGTTCACTGACGTGGACGGACTACTGGGTGCTGAGCATAACGGACATACAACAATACGCTTCAGTATAAATGCAGACTCTGTAATACAGAAGTATGAGCACAGAACCGCAAGGCTGGCTGAACGTGTCGCTGCCGCAAAGAAGGTAATGGACAGCGGCTATCCTATAGGCTTTATCATTGCTCCCGTGATGCTTTTTGATAACTGGAAGGCTGAATATGAAGAGGCGCTTCAGGAGCTTCAAAGACAGCTGGCTTCCCACAGCTCAAAGGAAATCCATTTCGAGGTGATTTCCCACAGGTTTACGGCAAGAGCAAAGCAGAATATCAATGAGGTATTCCCTGAAAATGATTTGCCTATGAATGAGGAAGAAAGAAAATACAAGTACGGGCAGTTCGGCTATGGGAAATATGTCTATCACAAGGAGCAGCTGGCTGATATGGAGGAGTTTTTCAGGAAGAGGCTGACCGAGATATTCCCCAATGCGGTGATTGACTATGTAATCTAGTTGTGCAAAGCTATAAAAATCATAGGAATTAATGTATAATCAAAGGAGCTTAAGACATAGATTTTAGGCTCCTTTGATTGTCAGCATATATATGGAGGTTTGAAATGAGCAAGGTACATATTACTAAATGTGAAGATTATGAATATCAAAAGGTTGAAGCAGCAGTTTCCGAATGCTTTGAAGCAATGCCTGATGTAAAGGAGAAGCTTTTCCCCGGAGCAAGGGTTCTGGTAAAGACCAATCTTCTGATGAGAAAGCACCCTGATGAGGCTTGCACAACACATCCTGCGGTTATTGAAGCTATAGTCAGATACCTTCAGGCTCTGGGCTGCAAGCCGGTTGTGGGGGACAGCCCGGGAGGACCATACAACGAGTGGAATCTGAAGGGTGTATATAAGGCAGCCGGGATGGTTGAGATGGCAGAAAAAACAGGCTGTGAACTGAACTTCGATACCGGTGTGGTTGAGGTTCAAAATGATAAAGCTAAATTTCTGAAGACAATGCAGATTATAAAGATTGCCCATGACGTTGATTTTGTGATATCAGCTGCCAAGCTAAAGACTCACGGCATGATGACATATACAGGTGCGGTTAAGAACCTGTTCGGCGTGATTCCGGGAGTGATTAAAGCAGATTACCATTTGAAGATGAACAATACCGCCAATTTTGCAGAGCACCTGGTGGATATATGTGAGTATGTAAGCCCTCTTATCTCGATAATAGATGCAGTAGACGGCATGGAGGGGGATGGCCCTTCGGCAGGAGAAAAGAAACATGTTGGTCTGCTGATGGCCTCTGCAAGCCCCTATGCCCTTGATGTTGCTGCAGTAAACATAATGGGTATAAATCCAGCTATTGTTCCGACTATAGCTGCAGCAGAAGCAAGAGGCTTAATGAGCTCTAAGGTAAAGGAAATTGAGTTCAGCGGACTGAAGCCGGAGGAAATAAATGTTGAGCCCTTCAAGCTTCCAAAGTCTATAAACGTGAACTTTGTGGGCGGCAGAGTGCCCAAAGCTCTTGAAAGGTATGTGACGAACTCCTTTAGACCCAAGCCTGTCTTTGACCACTCGAGATGCGTTGGCTGCGGTGACTGCAAAAGAAGCTGCCCTCCTGATGCAATAACCATGGTAGACGGCAAGCCTGCAGTTGATTTGGAGAAATGCATCAGATGCTTCTGCTGCCATGAGCTATGTCCTATAAAGGCTGTGGATATAAAGAAGCATTGGCTTCATGAGAGAATATTTGGATGATAATAATTTAACGTAAGAATGGCCCGCATTTTCATAGTAATAAATTGTTAATTAGGGAAAATTGTGATAAAATCTAAATGAATGCGTATACATGCTGTATATGCCAAAATTAACAATGTGGGGGTATGAAAATGAAGAGACCATTTAAGAGGCTTAGTATACTTCTTGCGGTTTTGATGGTGTTTTCTCTGATTTCACCGATAATTCCGTTAGCAGCTGATGAAGCCGCCAGTAAGACAGTTACAATACTGGGCACCAGTGATATGCACGGTAGAATATTCCCTTGGGAATATGCAGTAGCTTCCCCTGATGATGATGCAGGTTTTGCACTAATTCAAACACTTGTTAAGCAAGAAAAAGAAAAGAATCCAAATGTTATCCTTGTAGACAATGGCGATACATTGCAGGATAATATGGCGGAAATTTTCAACAATGACCCTGTTCACCCCATGATTCAAGTAATGAATTATATGGGATATGATACTTGGACATTGGGAAACCATGAATTCAACTTCAGTATGGACTTCCTGAACAAGAATATAGCTGGCTTCGAAGGTGCAGCATTGGCAGCTAATATTTACAAGGAAGACGGCACTAGATTTGTTAATGGATACAAGATAATAGAAAAAGACGGAGTAAGAGTTGCTATAGTAGGTCTTATCGCTCCTCATGTACCAAGATGGGAAGCAAGCAATCCTGAGCACTTTGGAGGCTTAACCTTTACAGACCCTGTAGAAGAAGCTAAAAAGGTAGTAAAGGAATTGGAAGGACAATATGATGTTCTTATAGGTACCTTCCACCTTGGTGATACTCCGGAATACGGCACAACTGACGGAGCATTGCCTATAGCAGAAGCTTGTCCTGAGTTTGATGCTATAATAGCAGGTCATGCCCATGACCAATACGATAACCTGGTTTCAAAATCCGGTGTAAAGATTATTGAGCCGGGCCGCTACGGTGCTGCTTTAGCAAAGATAGATGTCAAGGTTGAGAAGGACGGCGACAATTGGAAGGTAGTTGAAGTTGCTACACAGAACCTTTCAACAAAGAAGGGCGTTGCAGATGAAGAACTTCAAAAGGAATTCCAAAGCATAGATGACAGAGCTAAGGCTGAAGCTGATAAGGTTGTAGGAGAAATCACAGAAGATTTCATAAAGGGCGTAGACTTTATAACCGGCAAGGATAAAGTGACTACTATGCCTACATCACAGCTTTTTGATAACGCTGTTATAGACTTGATAAATGAAGTTCAGGCATTCTATACAAAGGCTGATATATCATCAGCAGCACTTTTCACAAATGATTCTAATCTAAAGAAGGGTCCTTTCAAGAAAAAGGACGTTGCCTTTATCTACAAATATGACAACACCCTTGTTGGAGTAAACATAACAGGTAAGAATCTTAAGGCTTATATGGAGTGGTCAGCAAGCTACTACAATACAACTAAGCCTGGAGATTTAACCTTAAGCTTCAATCCTGATATAAGAGGCTACAACTATGATATGTTCTCAGGTGTTGACTATCAAATAGACGTGACAAAAGAAGCAGGACACAGAATAGTTAATGCTTCAATCGACGGTAAGCCAATTGATGACAATAAGGTTTACAAGCTCGCAATAAACAACTACAGATATGGAACACTGGAAGGCTTAAAGCTTGTAACCAAAGAAGACGTGTATTATGATTCATTGCAAGCCCTTGGCGATGCAGGAAGAGTAAGAGACCTGATTGTCAAGTATGTTCAAGAGGAAAAGGGCGGAAAACTGGCTCCTTCAGTAGACAACAACTGGAACATACTAGGTATAAATCTTAAGCAACCACACGTTAAGGCTGTTAAGATGCTTGTTGAAGCAGGAGCTTTAAGCATACCTACATCAGAAGACGGCAGAACACCTAACGTAAAGGCTCTTAACTTGAATGACCTTATAAAGGAAGGTAAATTGACAGCACCTTACATAGTTAAGTCAGGAGATGTATTATGGAAGATAGCTGCAAAGTTCGGGTTCAAGTGGCAGGACCTTGCAGAGTACAATAACCTGAAGAATGTAAATTGGATATATCCCGGTCAGGAAATATTCATACCATATAAGGAAATTGACGTTCTATCAACAAACGACATCCATGGAGCTATAGAGGGTGGTTCAGAAGCCGGTGCAGCTAAGCTGGCAGCTTATATGAACTACTACAAGACTGAGAATCCAAAGGGAACATTAATAGTTGATGCAGGTGATGCATTCCAAGGCACACCGCTTTCAAACATACATAGAGGACTTCCTGTTGTTGAGATGATGGATATGATAGGCTATGAGGCAATGGCAATAGGCAACCATGAATTTGACTGGGGTATTGATGCAGCACTTAAGTCACTTAGCAAGAGTGATATAAAGGTTCTTGCTGCAAACATATATGAAAATGGAAAACCTGTTGACTGGGCAAAGCCATATACAATAGTTGAGAAAAATGGTTTGAAGATTGGTATAATCGGTTTATCAACACCGGAAACATCAATAACTGCACATGCAAGCTTTGTTGGCAAGTATGAGTTCAAGGATCCTGTAGAGGTTGCAAACTCATTGATACCAACAGTTAGAGCTAAGGGTGCAGACTTAATAGTAATACTTGGACACATTCCGGGTACTCAAGACAGCAAGACAAAGGAAGTAACAGGTGCACTTGCTGATATGGCAAAGGAAGTAAAGGGTGCCGATGTAATCGTTGGCGGACACAGCCACAACACTGTAGCAGCAGTTATAAACAATATGCCTGTTATAGAAGCCAACAAAAACGGCAGAAATATTGGTCATGCTACATTGATATACGATGCAATAAATAAGAAGATAGTAGCTTCAAGCGCTGAGTATATAGATGTAAGAGGCGGTAAACTGAATGTAGAACCTGTAGCTGAAGTACAGGCAATGGTTGATAAGTACAATGAAGAACTTAAGCCGATATTTGGTCAAGTAATAGGCAAGACTGATGTTGCATTGACAAGAGATTATAATAATGAGTCAAATATAGGAAACTGGATTGCTGACGTTATGAGAGAAGAAGCAGGAACTCAAATTGCATTTACAAATGCCGGCGGTATCAGAGAAGACATAAATACCGGAGATATTACAGTGGGCGAAATATTTACTGTAATGCCATTTGACAATACAATTGTTACAGGAGAAATGACAGGTGCACAAATAAAGGCAATGCTTGAACAAAGCGTAACATTGTTCAAGGGCGCTATGCAAATATCCGGTTTGAAGTTCACTTATGATTCCTCAATGCCGGAAGGCCAAAGAGTGCTATCTATGACTTTAGCTGACGGTACTCCTATTGAGGCGGATAAAACATATACAGCAGCGACAAATGACTTCTTGGCTCCAGGTCAAGATGGCTATGTTACACTTAAAGAGACAGAGTTCACTAACATTTACGTCTTAATAAGAGATGCTCTTATAGACGATATCAAGGCTAAAGGAACAATAGCACCAGAGGTAGATGGAAGAATGATTGATGTTAAGGCAACAAATACAAGCTTCATTTACGATTTACCTTTAGCTGCATAATTAAACTCAAAGGGCTGTTGGCACATGCTGCCAATAGCCTTTTTTACTGCTGCAAAATAATAAAAAAACTATCGAATTGCATACAAATTTGTAATATTGCAGGAAATTTTGTCGATTTGTAGAATATATTACGAATTGAGATGGAACAGGAGGTGTAGCAATGGACGCAAAATATATCAATCCATTTATAAATGTTTCAATAAACCTTGTACAACAAATATGTAATTTTGAGGTGAAAAGAGGCCAGATATTCATTAAGAATTCACCTTTTACTGCTGATAATGTAGTAATTATTATCGGTATAGCAGGAGATTTCAGGGGCCAAGTTTTCTTCTCAATGGATGAGAAAACGGCCTGCAGCATAGCTTCAGCTATGATGTTTGGTATGGAAGTAACTGCTTTGGATGAGATGTCAAAAAGCGCTATAGCAGAACTGGGCAATATGATAATGGGCAATGTTTCAACAGAGTTCTATAATGAAGGAACAAAAATTGATATCACTCCTCCAACCATACTTGTTGGTACAGATATGAATATTTCTACAAAGGGTTTAAAGACCTTGTGTGTTCCAATAGAAATGCAAAATGGAGGCAAAATAGAAATAGACCTATCCGTTGCTGAATGAAAAAAGGCTTCTGCAGAAGCCTTTTTTTCATCTGGTAAATGATATAATATATAATCATGAAATAATTTCCATATTCCATGCAAATTGAGGTGAGGCTGCTTGTCAGAAGATAGTATCTTGGTAGGACGATTTAAAACTAAAGATTTAAAGGCTTTCGATGAGATATTTACAAAATACTATAAACCAATATATTATTTTATATACAAAATGGTACACAGCCAAGACTCAGCAGAGGATATTGCACAGGAGACCTTTGTAAAGGTATATAAAGGCTTATGGACGACTGCAGATGATATCAAGCTGTCTCCATGGATATATAGAATTGCGCACAATGCGTGCATTGACTACATCCGAAAAAACAAAACTAATTTTGAGCTTATTGATAATATTAATTACGAAGGCTATGTTCAGGATGACGGCGGGGCAGGAAACCCGGAATCCAGTTATTTAAATCTTGAACTGAGAAACAAAATAGATAAGACTATGATGAAATTGAACAGCAGATACAAAACAGTTATTATACTTAGAGATTACAATGATTTGCCTTATAAGGATATAGCGCAGATATTGGGGTTGACGGAAGCCGCTGCTAAGTCTCTGATTCACAGAGCGAGGCTGGAGTTCCAAAGAATATTCAAGGAGTTGAACGAATAATGAGCTGTGAAAAATATGAGCAGATGATATCCCCATATGTAGATGATGAGCTTTCAGATAAAGAAAAAGAGGAGCTGGAGCAGCACATAAAAGACTGCGACAAATGCCGCGAAGAGCTGCAGGCCATTACCTTTATGAGAAATATCATGAGTAACAGCGAACAAAAGCTTGTTACTCCGCCTTCGAAAATGAAAAGAAGGATATATCATCATATATACAGAGATCTTTTGATAATGTTTGCAGGATTAGTTATAATAATATCGATGGTTTCTATTTCCGGAGGCCTGGCGCAGCTGCTGTTATTCAGCAGAATACCTGTTGGAGTCAGAACCTTATTTATTGCAGGAATTATACTGCTAATATGTGGTCTCATAGTGCTTTTGTATGATATATTTATTGATATGTTCAAGATTCTAAAGAAAAATAAATAAAGACTATTTGAATGGGGATGTATAAATGAGTTTAAATATTGTTTTGGTCGAACCGGAAATTCCGCAAAACACAGGAAATATAGCCAGAACCTGTGCAGCTACAGGCAGCAAGCTTCACCTTGTAAAGCCTTTGGGATTTTCTATAGATGACAAGAAGCTGAAAAGAGCAGGACTGGACTATTGGCATCTGCTGGATATAGAATATCACGACAGCTTTGATGCCTTGAAAGCAGCTTACCCGGAGGGAAAGTTTTTCTACTCCACAACAAAGGGAAAGAAGAATCATACACAAGTAGAATACACAAAGGATTGCTTTATTGTTTTTGGGAAGGAGACTGCCGGTCTGCCAAAACCGCTGCTGGAGCAAAATATGGACTATTGCATAAGGATACCAATGCTTAACGATGCAGATGCACGCTCCCTTAATCTTTCTAACTCTGTTGCAGTAGTTGTATATGAGGCTTTGAGACAAATAGGCTTTCCTAATATGATTTAGCTTAAATAATTGGAGGAAGAGTAATGGCAGTTAGGATAATAACCGATACCATGTGCGATGTGCCGAAGGTATATGCTGAAAAGCACAATATCAGAGTGATGTCTCTGACGGTACATTTTGGAGAAGAATGTTTTAGAGACGGTATAGATATAACAATGGATGAGTTTTACAGCAAGCTGGAGAAAGCAGAAAACCTTCCGACTACTTCACAAGTACCGCCTATAGAGTTTCTGGACGCCTTTAAGCAGGAGCTTGATAAGGGCAATGAAGTAATCTGTATCAACGGCTCAAGCAAAATGAGCGGTACCTATAACTCCGCTGTTTTAGCCAAGGAACAATTGAACAGCAATAAAATATTTGTTATAGATTCAGAAGGTGTTACATTAGGAGCAGGAATGCTTGCAATAAAGGCGGCAAGATTGGCGGAAGAGGGTGTCAGTGCCGCAGATATTGAGACTGAGATAAGAAACAGCGTCAAAAGGATGAAATATTTTTACATAGTAGACACCTTGAAGTACCTGCATAAGGGCGGAAGAATCTCTTTGTCCGCAACAGTTCTTGGCTCTATACTGAACATAAAGCCGATTATTACCATTAATGACGGAAGCCTTGAGCTTATCGATAAAGCCAGAGGCATCAAAAAGGCAATAACTTCAACCTTTGACTTGATACAGGATAATGGCTGGAGTATGGAGGGAAAGGTAGTAGGCATAAATCATACCATAGCACCCGAGAATATGAAGCTTCTTGAGGAATATCTTGTTAGCCAGTATAACGTAAAGGAAGTTATAAGAGGCGATGTAGGAGCTGTAGTAGCAACTCATGCAGGTCCGGGAGCAGTGGCATTTTACTTCGAAGCATAATGAAGAATATGTTGATAAATTATTAATAAAATAAAAAAGCAATTATTCAATTATAATAATAATATAAAAAAACTTTACATAGATATAACGTACTAGAAAGTCTACATAAGGGAGGATTATCATGAGCAAAGTATACGATGTCGTAATAGTAGGCGGAGGTCCTGCGGGATTGGCAGCCGGACTATACGCATCTAGAGCAAAAATGGACGCTGTAATAGTAGAAAAAGGAAAGCTGGGCGGTCAAGCTGCAACTACAGAGGAGCTGGAGAATTATCCGGGTTCAATCGAACATCCCACAGGTCCTAAATTGATGGAAAGAATGAGAGTTCAAGCCGAGGCCTTCGGAACAGAATTTTTGAAGGAAGAAGTGGTGGGCTTTGATTTTACAGAGAAGATAAAAACTGTTAAGCTTTCGAAGGGTGAATTAAAGACAAAAACTGTTATCTATGCAACAGGTGCGCAGCCAATGCTTTTGGGTGCTCCGGGAGAAACAGAACTAAGAGGAAAAGGCGTTTCCTACTGTGCTACCTGCGATGCTGACTTCTTTACAGAGCTTGAAGTGCTAGTCATAGGTGGCGGGGATGCAGCGGTAGAAGAGGCGATATACCTGACTAAGTTTGCTGAGAAGGTTACAATTGTTCATAGAAGAGATGAATTCAGAGCAGCAAAATCCATTGTGGAGAAAGCTAAGAATAATGAAAAGATAAATGTTATCTGGAATACCGTTGTAGAGGAAATTTACGGTGATGGTATAGTTGAAGGCGTAAAGCTGAAAAATATTAAAACTAATGAAATTACTGATTTTAGAACTGACGGGGTCTTTGTATTTGTAGGTACAAGACCAATTACTGAAGCTATCAAGGGCTATGTTGAGCTGGATGCAAAAGGCTATGTTATAGGGGATGAAGAAATGAGAACCTCAGTAGACGGTGTGTTTGCAGCCGGCGATGTGAGAGTGAAATCCTTAAGACAGGTGATAACAGCCTGCGCTGACGGTGCTGTAGCAGCGGTAAATGCTGAAAAGTACATAGAGAAGAATTTTGAAGATGTAGAACTTCCTGATGCCAAAAAAGAGGGCGGATGGGTGTAATATTAACAACAGGGTTCTAGTAATAAAAGGAGGCAAAACAAATGATAGAATTAAATAGTGATAATTTTGAAGCAGAGGTACTTCAAGCAGCCGGTGCTGTACTTGTTGATTTCTGGGGTGAAACCTGTGAGCCATGCAAGGCTTTGATGCCTGAGGTTAATCGTTTAGCTGAGCAATATGGCAGTCAGCTGAAAATCTGCAAGCTGAATACATCACAAAACAGAAAGCTTGCTATAAGCCAAAAGGTATTGGGTGTACCATCCTTTATAATGTACAAAAACG
>JAQZBM010000259.1 GCA_029238945.1 Clostridia bacterium | reverse complement strand
AGCCAAGGATTGGCGGAGGATATGGCGGCAAACAAGCGCTTCACGGTGAATTCCTTACCTCTTTGGCAGCATTAAGAACAGGCAGACCAGCCAAGCTGATCTATTCAAGGGAGGATGTATTTGAAGCCAGTTATTCCAGACATCCTATGAGAATTGATGTGACAATCGGCACAGACAAGGCTGCTAATATAAAAGCTATCGATATGAAGATATTGTCCAATACCGGTGCATATGGAGAGCATGCTTTGACTGTATTTATGGTAGCGGGTTCAAAGACTTTGCCTCTGTATAACAAGGTAGATGCAGTGCATTTTGGCGGTACGGTTGTTTATACCAATATAACTCCTGCCGGTGCCTTCAGGGGCTATGGCGCAATACAGGGAAACTTTGCATTGGAGTCCACTATCGATATTCTGGCAGAGAACATCGGCATGGATCCTATGGAGTTCAGAGCCCGAAATATGATAAAGGAAGGGGAAGGGTCACCTGTATTTAAAATAATGGGAGAAGGCACAGAGGGTGTCGATATGGTCATGGAGAGCTGCAAACTGGAAGTTTGCATGAAACGCGGCTTGGAGCTGAGCGGCTGGCAGCAAAAATTTCCATGTAAGCAAGCTGGTCCTCATAAGATTAGGGGTATTGGTGGTGCAATTGCAATGCAAGGCTCCGGAATACCTGCTGTAGATATGGCAGCGGCAACGATAAAGCTGAATGATGGAGGCTTCTTTAATCTCATGGTGGGAGCCACCGACATAGGTACAGGCAGTGACACCATTTTGGCTCAAATTGCGGCTGAAGTTTTGGAGGTGTCTACAGACAAGATTGTTGTATATTCCTCAGATACTGATTTAACGCCATTTGACTGTGGGGCTTATGCTTCCAGCACAACCTATGTATCAGGAAATGCAGTAAAAAGGGCAGCTGTTAAAATGAAGGCGTTGATTGAGGCGGCTGCGGCAGAAAAACTGGGTGTCACAGCGGAAGAAGTGGAGATGACAGCGGGCGTGATCCGCGTCAAAGAGAGTGAAGCTTCCATAACCCTTTCGGCTTTGTCTACACAGCTTTATTACAGTCACCAGCAAAAGCAGCTTTTAGTATGTGAGTCCTACAGCGGAGAGGTTTCGCCTCCTCCATTTATGGCAGGCTTTGCAGAGGTTGAGATAGATACAGAAACAGGTAAGGTAGATTTGATTGATTATACAGCAGTTGTGGACTGTGGGGTCACTATAAATCCTAAACTGGCGCTTATTCAAGTAGAGGGCGGCTTGGTTCAGGGAATTGGAATGACACTGTATGAGGAAGTCAAGTATTCCGGGAATGGAAAACTCTTGACGAATAATTACATGAAATATAATCTGCCCACAAGAAACGAGATTCATAAGCTTACCGTTGAATTTGTAGAGAGCTATGAGCCTACCGGTCCTCATGGTGCAAAATCAGTAGGTGAAATAGGCATAGATACTCCGCCGGCGGCAATCGCAAATGCGATATACAACGCAACGGGTGTTAGATTTACAAAGCTTCCTATTACAGCTGAAGATGTACTGCTGGCATTAAGAAAAAAGAAAAGCGAATAGGTTTAATCGGGGGATGAAAATGGGAGTAGAAGGAATTATTCTGGCAGCAGGACTGTCTAGCAGAGCAGCAAGCTACAAAATGACCCTTGCCTTTAACGGAAAAACGGTTATTGAAAATACCATAGACAATATGCTGGGCTTTTGTAAAAGAATCATAGTAGTAGGGGGATATCAGATAGAAAAGCTGCAACCTATCGTTGAAAAGTATAGCAAAGTGGAGCTTGTGCTGAATGAAGATTATGTACAGGGTATGTACAGTTCTGTTAAAAAAGGAATGAGCTGTATTAGAGAGGAAAGATTCTTTTTTACTCCCGGAGATTACCCCCTGGTTGAAGCTGAGGTGTACCGGCAACTTCTCCTACATCATGCTTCTGTAGTGATACCAACCTTTGAAGGAAGAAAAGGACATCCAATACTATTTCATAACAGTATTATTGACGATGTGCTGAAGGGAACGGAATATAAGACGCTGCGAGAAGTAATATGCAATCAAGATGTTGTATTGGCTGCTGTGAACTGTAGGGGAATTATCATGGATTTGGATACCTGGTCGGATTATGAAGTATTGTTGAGCAGCTTGCTTAAGGGGGTGCCTGTATGAATAAAGATATCAGTACACCGGTAAAAAGAGCAGATGTTTCAGAAAAACTTATGGGAACAGCTTGCTATATCGGGGATATGGAGCTGGAGGGTATGCTGTACGCTAAAACCTTGCGGTCTAGTGAGCCTAGGGCAAGGTTGGTGTCAATAACCTACCCAGAAATGCCCTCTGGTTATTTTGTGGTAGATAAAAGAGACGTGCCGGGGAAGAACATCATCAAAATGATCCTAGAGGATCAGCCATTCTTTGCCGAGGATGTAGTGAATTATATCGGCGAACCAATAGCGCTGATTGTCGGCAAGGATAAAGCAGTTCTTAGTGAGCTTATAGCACAAACAACTATTGAATATGAGAGAATAAAGCCTGTTTTTTCCATAGAAGAAGGTCTTGAAGCGGATACACCCATCTATGGAGTATGCAACAGTTTTGCTGAGTATAGATTTAAAAAGGGCAATTTAAAGGAAGCAAGGTCAAGGGCAAAATATATATGTGAAGAAACCTATGAAACAGGATATCAAGAGCAGTTCTATTTGGAGCCACAAGGCGTTATTGCAGAGTATAAGGATGGGAAAGTTGTCATATATGGCTCTATTCAATGCCCTTATTATGTTAAAAATGCTGTGATTGAATGCTTGGGGTTTGCTCCGGAAATGGTTAGAATCGTGCAGGCTGCAACAGGTGGAGCCTTTGGCGGCAAGGAGGACTATCCCTCTCTTTTAGCCGGTCAGGCAGCCTGTGCAGCGATAAAGGCGAACAAGCCTGTATCCTTGCTGCTGGAAAGAAATGAAGACATTGAAGTAACGACCAAGAGACACCCTTCAAGAATAAAGCTGAAGAGTTATATAGATGAAAATTATAAACTGACTGGTATGGAAGCAGATATTGTGCTGGATGCCGGTGCCTATGCGGGGCTTTCCGGTGTAGTATTGCAAAGAGCAATGTTTGCAGCTGCTGGCGTATACAATATTGAAAATTTGAAGGTGAAAGGAAAAGCCATTGCTACCAATAAAGCAGTAAGTGGTGCCTTTAGGGGTTTTGGCTCTCCTCAAGCCTTCTTTGCCGTTGAAATGCATATGGAGCATGCTGCAAAAACATTGGGTATTGATCCCTTGGCATTTAAGCTTCGAAATATCCTGAAGCAGGGAGATCAGTCCACAACGGGAGGCATATTTCGAGAGAAAATATTGCTGCCGGAAATGGTAGACAGGGTTATTCAAATGTCCGGCTATGAAGAAAAGAAAAATCATAAAAATGTTCTTAAACATAAGCGAAGGGGTATAGGATTGTCTATGTTTTTCCATGGCTGTGGCTTTACAGGCAATGGAGAGAGAGACCATATCAAAGGAAGAGCCAGACTTGTTAAGAATGAGGAAGATTATGTTGAGATTTTAATAGCAAATGTAGAGATGGGGCAAGGGGCGCAAACAACCATGCGAAAAATTGCAGCGGCTGCCCTGGATATTGAGCTAAATAAGGTATTCTTTCAGAATCCTGATACAGACAGAGTGCCTGATTCAGGACCCACAGTGGCATCGAGAACGACAGTCATAGTAGGAAAACTGGTTTATGATGCTGCAATGGAGCTGAAGGGAAAATGGGAAACAGGCAGACGTCAGGAAGCAGAAGTACAATATCAATATCCAGAGGGCTATCAGTGGGATAACGACAGCTTTGCCGGAGACGCCTATACCTGCTATTCCTGGGGTGTGAATGTTGTGGAAGTGGAAGTGGACGCTATAACCCTTGAAAGTGAAATAAAGGGAGTATGGGCAGTTTATGATATTGGAAAATCCATAGATGACAGACTTGTAAGAGGGCAGATAGATGGTGGGATTGTTCAGGGCTTAGGATATGCAGGCATGGAGGTTATGGAGAATAAGCAAGGTAGGTTTATGCAGCGGAGCAGTACGGACTACATCAT
>JAQZBM010000258.1 GCA_029238945.1 Clostridia bacterium | reverse complement strand
TAACCTCAAATATTTCCTTCTTTATTTCATTGTCCTCTTCATCCAGGAAGGTTATCTTGTCCTTAGTTATCACTGTCAGCTCGTTCTCGTTCAACAGGTATATCTTCCTTGTGTGAGCAAGTATTGCCGGTATGTCTGATGCGATGAAGTTCTCGCCTTCACCCACGCCTACTATAAGGGGATTTTCCTTTCTTACGCAGACTATTTTGTCTGGCTCCTTCTGGCTTATTACTGCGAAAGCATAAGAGCCTCTTACCTTCTGAAGCACTTTGCGTACTGCCTTTACCAGGTCGCCCTCGTAGAAAAAGTCTACATAGTGAGCCAGTACTTCTGTATCTGTTTCTGATACGAAAACATAACCCTTATCTATCAAAACGCTCTTTATCTGCATGTAGTTCTCTATGATCCCATTGTGAACAACCGCAATATCTCCTGAGCAGTTTGTGTGAGGGTGGGAGTTGATGTCGGAGGGCTCTCCGTGTGTAGCCCATCTGGTGTGGCCTATGCCAAGGCTTCCTTCCAGAGTCTCCTGCTGCAGCTTCTCTTCCAGTGCTGCAAGTCTTCCCTTAAATTTTCTTACGTTTATACCCTTTTGGTTGTAAACAGCTATACCCGCAGAGTCATAGCCTCTGTATTCAAGCTTCTCTAATCCATCTATCAAAATTGGAACTGAATTCTTATCTCCTATATATCCAACTATTCCGCACATAAATATGCTCCTCTCAAATTCATAATCAGTCTTATTATTATTGGTAATTACAATTATGTTAACACATTTTCGGGCAAAAAAAATACTACCAGGTTTCAAACTGCTAGTAATTCAGTAACCCATGGCTCAATTGGATTTCCTTTGTCCCGTCAATTACTTGAGGATTTGTAAAATCCATTACACTGTTAAGCCGCAGCGCAGGGCATCCGCCGAATACTTCGATAAACCCTGACCTCGTCAACTCATCATATGCTTATGATAAGTCTGGCGCTTCTAAGTTTTTCTGAGTGACATTATATCACCACCTTTTTTATATTTGATTCCTCCCCCTCTATTGACAGTAATTTACTGTCTCCATATATTCTAATACATTTTATGTACTATTGCAATATCTGGAACACCTCTGGCAATATAAATTCCTTCGGGAATATATTACATTTGGCTTTATGCAGGTATCTGGTAGTAGATGTTGGGTAAAAGATTCTTCGCTGGCTCAGAATGACGACGTGCTGCGCAGGGTGATAGGAGGTAGGAATAGGTTGTTCAACAGTTCAGAATGACTGATTAGAACTAGAAACGAATACTTCAATATTCTGTCAACAATTGTCTAATCTTGTTGATTGTTATGTCCGAAAGTATTATAATATTACTAAATTAATGTACATTTTACAATATTATGAATATACTTATCTAATATGTATCTGCATGTTAAAGGTTTCGTGATTCCAAAGGCGCATAAACGCCTTTCCATATTCAATATCATTAAAGGGAGGTATAACATGGTAAAGATAAACAAAAGAAAAGCACCTATTAAAAAAGCAAAAACGGGCAAAAGAAGAACATCTATCAAGGCAAAAATGCTCTTATTATCTGTTCTAGTATTAGTTGTTTCAGTTTTTTCCGTAACCTTGGCTTCTATTACCACCATAACAGCGCATCTCGAAGAGCAAATGCAGAACAATGGTATTGACCTTGTTAAGATGATTTCTGATGAGTTCAAGACCAACAGCAAGTCGGCACAAATTGTTGAATATCAACTGGAAGGAAAAATCAAGGCAGTTGCTTATGCAGTGACTAACAGCCGTACTGTCAGCAATGAAAGCTTGACAAAGATAGCTTCCGATTTGGGAGTTTCAGAGATAAACATCGCCGGCCCTGACCGTGTAATCGCATTTTCAAACCTTCCTGATAATATAGGCTGGCAGTATCCTGAAGACCACCCAACTTACCCATTGTTCACAAAAGAAAGTACTGAGCTAGTAGAAGCAGTCAGAGAAAGTACTGTGGACAAAAAGCTCTATAAATATGGAGCCTTAGCCCTTGACAAAGGTGGAATCGTTCAGGTCGGCATCTCGGCTGACGAAATAAACAAAATCAAAGGATCAATGAATTACCAGACAATCATCAATGATTTAAGTGAAAAAACCAATATTGTTTATGCCTCAGTTATTGACAGAAACTACAAGGTGGTAGCTCATTCTAATGCAAATAAAATTGGTACTGATATAACAGATGAAGAAATTAAGGCAGCAGTGACAGACCTTAAGCAGTACTCAAATATCGAGCTGTATGGAGAAGGCAAAAATAAGCAGCCGGTATATAATGTCCTGGTTCCGTTATTTGATGCAAACGGTGTTAATGTTGGAGCAGTAAATATCGGTCTTTCTATGAAGATGGTCCAGAATGCCATCAGTGAAGTAACAAGCCGCTCTATCCTTATTTCTGTTGGAGCACTTGTATTTTGCTTAGTTGTCGTATTTATATCCACACACTATATGATAAAGCCTTTGCAAAAGCTGGTTGCTGTATCTAACGGTGTGGCTCAAGGCAACCTGAATCTTCAGGTCCAGGTTAAATCAAAGGACGAAGTCGGAGCCCTTGGCGCCAGCTTCAATGATATGATTTTGAGCTTGAAGGAGCTGGTAAGCAAAATTAAGGATGTAAGCTCTACGGTATCAAGCTATTCACAAGAGCTGCTTTCATCCACACAGCAAGCTTCAGCGGTATCTGAGCAAATCGCAGGTGCAACTCAGGATATGGCTGCAGGTTCTCAGCAACAGGTTAAATCAGCGGAAGAGGCAGCCGGCCACGTAAAAGATATAGTAGAAAACATCAGTAATGCAAACAGCAATGTTGACGTGGTGATAAGCGATGCCAACGATACCACAAAGCTTGTTTATCAAGGCAAAGAACAGCTGGATACAATGATCAAACAGATGCAATCAATAAAGAGCAGTGTAAATGAATCATCAGTGGTTATAAAAGACTTGGAAACAATATCCGTGGAGATTGGCTCAATAGTAGATATTATAGACAGTATCGCAGGGCAAACCAATTTGCTGGCACTTAACGCCGCTATAGAGGCTGCCAGAGCAGGAGAGGCAGGCAGAGGCTTCGCGGTTGTTGCTGATGAGGTCAGGAAGCTGGCGGAGCAATCCACACAGTCAGCCAGTGAGATAAAAGAGCTTATAGACAGAACACAGATAAGCACTAAGAAAGCTCTCCAATCAATAGAAACCGGCAATCAGGAAGCAGAAACCGGCGAGAAGCTGATAAATTCAGTGGATGAGTCCTTCAACCACATACTAAAAAGCTTTGACAATACAAAAGACAAGCTGCTTGATGTCAGCTCAAGCATGAATTTGATAAACAGCAATACCGGCAATATTATCAAAAAGATAGAAGAGATAGAAAATATCTCAGAGCAGTATGCTGCTAACACAGAAGAAATTGCCGCTTCTACAGAAGAGCAGGCAGCATCTATAGAGCAAATATCCAAGGCTGTAGATGACTTATCAGAGCTTATAAGCAAGCTTTTGGAGTCAGTAAACAGATTCAATTAAAAAATCAGCCCCCGGCATATCAATAGCCGGGGGCATTTTTTATCAACCTAATTTTTCTTGTATCAAATGTGCAATTCTTTCTGCATCCTCTTGGATTTCTGTCCTATTTTCACCTTCCAGCATAACTCTTACAAGAGGCTCTGTGCCCGATGGCCTTATAAGTACTCTGCCATTGCCTTTTAGCTTATCCTCTACCTCTTTTATGGCTGCTGCAATCTCTGTATCTTCAGAATACTTGCCTTTGTTTTCATTCTTAATCTTCGCATTGACAAGCACTTGAGGCAGTTCGGTCATAACAGCTGCAAGGTCAGAAAGCTTCTTGCCGCTTTCCTTCACTACTGCAAGCAGCTGAAGTGCTGTAAGCAAACCGTCTCCCGTTGTGTTATGGTCAAGGAATATTATATGTCCTGACTGCTCTCCGCCTATGTTATAGTCGTTTTTCAGCATTTCCTCCAAAACATATCTATCTCCCACTGTAGTCTTTGCTACATTGCATTGCTCACGTCTCATGGCAATGTCAAAGCCCATGTTGCTCATGACTGTAGCTACTAC
>JAQZBM010000257.1 GCA_029238945.1 Clostridia bacterium | reverse complement strand
TAGGTGAGTATGGAGTAGCTGAATACGGTGAAGGTCTCTTTATTCCAAATGCAAGCAAATAAAAAGATGTCAGCTGTAGGGGACGCTGCCCACAGCGTTCCCAGGATGAATATAGAGGTGCATTAAGTTGTACCTCTTTTTATTTGGAATACTATGGTATAATTTATACTATATTAAATAGAAAAATAATACGGAGGGATTGAAATGAACGAAACCTTAGAACTCTTAAACAAGAGGAAATCCGTTAGAGTATACGAGGAAAGACCTGTACCAAAAGAAGTAAAGGAAGAAATAATAAAGGCAGCCATGAGAGCACCCACAGCGGGCAATATGATGCTCTACAGCATTATTGATATCACAGATCAAAAGATAAAGGACAGGCTTGCAGAAACCTGTGACAATCAGCCGTTTA
The DNA here is from genome assembly GCA_029238945.1 of Clostridia bacterium. GTDB lineage: Bacteria > Bacillota > Clostridia > Lutisporales > Lutisporaceae > GWB2-37-7. Next base: position 3,746 of record JAQZBM010000257.1, on the reverse strand, counting down.
TAGCAAAGGCACCTTTGGTATTGATGTTCTTTGCAGACTATCAGAGGAACTACGATTATTTCAAGCTTTGCGGAGTTGCAGAGGATTTAGGAATCAGCATTGATGAGATTAGAACTCCTGAGGCAGGCGACCTTATGCTTGCCTGCAGCGATGCCCTTATAGCTGCTCAAAACTCAGTTATTGCAGCAGAATCCTTAGGATTGGGCTCCTGCTATATAGGTGATATTATGGAGAATTATGAAGTGCATAAAGAGCTTTTGAACCTGCCCGATTTCGTATTTCCAATAGCAATGCTAGTATTTGGCTATCCTACTGAGCAGCAGAAGGAAAGGAAGCAGCCAGAACGTTTCGATAAGAAGTTTATTGTTTTTGAAAATCAGTATAGGCATTTAACTGGAGATGAGTTCGATGAGATGCTAAGTAAAATTCACAGCATTATGAAAGAGAACAACCAAGGTAAATTAGAAAAGAACTATGGAAAGGTCCTATATACTAGAAAATATACAGCTGAATTTACAAAGGAAATGAATAGGTCAGTACGTGAAGTTCTGAAAAACTGGTCAAGCAAGAACGAGCAATAAAAAGATATAAAAAGTAATAAGAAGCTAGAATGAGCTTTGAGCATAATTAGGATTAAAACGCAAAGATTTAAAATAATTATAGACATTTTGGCAAAACAGGCATATTATATAGAAGGAGAATAAATTATCGTCATTCTATAAATATTAGTATAAAAGATTTTGGATAAATTTATAGATTATTACAGAGGGCGAGGCAATCTCGTCTTCTATTGTGTTAAACAAATTAGTTGGTTTACAAGGCTTCCGGGATAACCGGCGGCCTTTGTAATAATATCTCATCATTTTAACGGGGGTGGTTATATGGACGCAGGGCCTAGTACGAAGCATAATTGCAGACAATTTAATATCAATCCATATAAGCCTCTCAAGCTCTTGTGTATAGGCTTTAGTTGGATGCCAATCTAAAAAAGAAAGAGTGATTAAAATGATGGAAATTTTTAAGACTGTCGGTGATAAGCTTACTCGAGCAGACAGTATTGAATCCGGAGTATGGGTAAATTTAGTTAATCCGAAGGATGAAGAAGTTACAGCTGTATGTAATGCAATAAAGCTGGAATGCGACTACTTAAAAGCTGCTCTGGATGAAGAAGAAAGTTCAAGATTAGAAGTTGATGAAGGCGTTACCTTAATAATTGTAGATATACCTATGCTAAATGAAGATGTAAGCCCAGTAAGCTATTCAACAATTCCTCTGGGTATAGTATTAGCCGGGGACAGTATTGTAACAGTATGTCTGAAGGAAAGTGCTATAATAAGAGACTTTATTGAAAATAGAGTGAAAACCTTTTATACCTTTAAGAAGACCAGATTTATACTTCAGATACTCTACAAGAATGCAATTAGATATTTGCAGTATTTGAAGCAAATAGATAAGGAAAGCAGCCGTATAGAGAATGAGCTTCACAAGTCGATGAAAAATAAGGAACTGATTCAACTGCTGGCACTTGAAAAAAGCTTAGTTTACTTTTCTACATCACTAAAGGCAAATGAATTAGTTCTTGAAAAGCTGCTCCGTCAGGAGAGTATAAAGAACTATCCGGAGGATGCAGAGCTCCTGGAGGATGTAATTGTTGAAAATAAGCAGGCTATAGAAATGGCTAAAATATACAGCGATATTCTCAGCGGTACAATGGATGCGTTTGCTTCAGTGATTTCAAACAATCTAAACATTGTAATGAAATTTCTGGCTTCTGTAACTATAGTAATGGCTATTCCTACCATGATAGCCAGCTTCTTCGGCATGAACGTTTTAGTCCCGATGCAAAGCAATCCTTATGCATTCTTATATATACTGGGAGCTTCATTTTTGTTTTGCGTCATTGCTGCAGTTGCAATGGCAAAGCGTAAAATGTTTTAATCCATAAGTAAATTTAAATAAAGAAATGCTAATATTTTATTTTATAGATTAGTACAGGGAATAATATGCTATGAAACTAAGTAGTATATTATTTCTTTTTTTTTAAAATCTACTTATTAACATAATAAAAAAGGTAACTAATATAGGCATGACTTTATATTGTTAAGTATTTGACATTTTATCGTGCGTATATTGTTTTTTCAAGTGTTATGTTATATAATCAATTAGTCTGAACTAATTTTTTCATTAATTATACTGAACTGCTATTATGTAGATTTCATCTTATAAAAATCGCTGAAGCAGTTAATTCTAAATGTAAGAAATCCAACATATATAGATAAATTTTGTTTTTTGTAAAGAAAGGGTGGTGATGGTTATGGATTCTAGTCCTTTACCGGGTAATAAACAGACTTTTGATTCAAATAAAATAGAATACGTAGCTGTCACTGATTTAGTAGTGCAGCTCCTGTAAAGGAGGTTACAGCATGAATGATTACATCCTTCAACTAATTGAAGAGAACAGACTTACAGAAGCAAGACATGAGCTGGATGATATGAATATCGTCGATATAGCTCAGCTGTTTGAGGAAATTGATAAGCGCCAAATGGTCAAGTTCTTCAGAATACTTCCTAAGGATATTGCCGCGGATGTTTTCTCATATATGCCTACAGAGCACCAAGCATATATTATCGAGTCCATCACAGATTTTGAGATACGTCATATAGTTGATGACCTGTTCTTTGATGATACTGTGGACTTGATTGAGGAAATGCCTGCAGTAGTGGTTAAGAAGGTACTGAAGAATACTGACGAACACATGAGAAAGCTGATAAATCAGTTTTTGAACTATCCGGAGGAATCTGCCGGCAGCATAATGACAATTGAGTTTGTCGACTTGAAGAAGGAAATGACTGTAAAACAGGCAGTAGACCACATTAAGAAGACGGGAATTGATAAGGAGACCATTGATACCTGTTATGTAATTGATTCAAATAGAAAACTGGAAGGCATAGTGTCAATAAGAAGGCTGATTTTAAGTGACGATAATCAGCTGGTGGAAGACATTATGGATACCGACATCATATATATTCATACCTATGATGACCAAGAAAAAATCGCAATGCTGTTTAAGAAGTACGACTTAACAACAATGCCTGTCGTAGATAACGAAATAAGGCTTGTAGGTATCATCACAGTCGACGACGTTGTAGATATAATTGAACAGGAAAATACTGAGGATATTCATAAGATGGCTGCTATGGCGCCGTCAGAAGAAGAGTATCTTAAGACAAGCGTTTTCACATTAGCAAAAAATAGGGTGGTTTGGCTGCTGATACTGATGATATCAGCAACAATTTCAGGAAGCATATTGACCAAGTTTCAAAATGTAATGGAAAGTGTAGTGGTTCTTGTCACTTATATGCCCATGCTGATGAATACAGGCGGTAATGCCGGTTCCCAATCATCAACTATGGCAATAAGAAGCTTAGCATTGGGAGAGATAACTCCGGGGGACTTCTTGATGGTAGTCTGGAAGGAATTCAGAGTAAGTATACTAGTAGGTGTTGTACTTGCCTCTGTAAACTTCGCCAGAGTACTGATATTCGATGGAGTTTCGCCAACCATCGGATTGATTGTTTGCATAAGCTTATTCTTTACCGTTATCATGGCAAAGATAGTAGGCGGTCTGCTTCCGCTGGCTGCAAAGAAGCTGAAGCTGGATCCTGCTATAATGGCTAGTCCGCTGATAACTACAATAGTAGACGCAGTATCCTTGACAATTTACTTTACTATGGCTACATGGTTG
>JAQZBM010000256.1 GCA_029238945.1 Clostridia bacterium | reverse complement strand
CAGTTCCCAATTCCTTATCTACCTGCACGTTTATTACTTTAGCAGGGCTTAATGCGCTTGATACCAATGCAACAGGGTCTTCACTCCACTGGATTATATCAATCTTTTCACCCTTAAGCTCATCCACTATAGTCTGTACTCTTTGTCCCTTTTGACCTACACAGGCACCTACAGCGTCTACATTTGAGTCATGGGAGTATACTGCCATCTTTGTTCTCGAGCCTGCTTCTCTTGATATGTTCTTTATCTCGACAACGCCGGTCTGAATCTCAGGAACCTCAAGCTCAAAAAGCCTCTTTACCAATCCCGGATGAGATCTGGACAGCATAATTTGAGGTCCTTTTGTTGTCTTCTTGACCTCTAATATATAGCATTTTATCCTGTCATTAATATTGTATGTTTCATTTGGTACTTGTTCAGCTGCTGTAAGCACTGCCTCAGTTTTTCCTAAATCAACATATACGTTGTTCTTTTCCTTCCTCTGGACAAGTCCTGTAACAAGTTCGTTTTCTCTTGTTATATATTCATCGAATATATTTCCTCTTTCTGCTTCTCTTATCTTTTGTACAACCACTTGTTTTGCGGTCTGAGCAGCAATTCTGCCGAAGTTTCTTGGCGTAACCTTAGTTTCTACGGTGTCGCCTACTTCGTAGTTCCTGTTGATTTCTTTTGCTTCAGCTAAGGATACCTCCAACAGATCGTTCTCAACATCCTCTACAACTGTCTTTAATGAATAGACTTCAACCTCACCTGTTTGTTTGTCAATAAGCACCTTAACATTTTGTGAGGTTCCAAAATTCTTTTTGTAAGCTGATACCAAAGCTAAATCAATAGCTTCAAATAATAAATCCTTTGATATTCCTTTTTCCTTTGCAATTTGCTCCATTGCTTCAAGGAATTCTCCGTTCATTTTACTCCCTCCCTTTGAATTCTATAAAATTATATTGGATTTTTACTCATTGAATACTATAACCGGTTTTATTATAGCTATTTGCTTTTTATCCAGAGTGATTCTTTTGCCGTTCTGGTCCAGTTCCACACTATCCTCCGAGAAACCTGCAAGCTCTCCTTCGATTACCTTCTTGCCATCCTGCGGTGCGAAAAGCTTCACTTCTACCAGCCTGCCCATTGCCTTCTCGAAATCCCTTTCTGTCTTCAACGGTCTGTCGATGCCCGGTGATGATACCTCAAATATGTATGAGTTCTCTATAGGATCGGCTTGATCAAGCAAGTCGCTTAACTCTTCACTGACAGCCTGACAGTCATCTATTGTGATGCCGCCTTCCTTATCAATGTAAATTCTCAGATACCACTCTCCACCCTCTTTTTTATATTCCACTTCAACAAGCTCAAAATTGTGCCTGTCAACTACGGGTTTGCTGAGTTCGTAAACAACATCTTCAACCTTTGTCTTGCTCATGCTCTACATCCTTCCCATAATATTTTGTACCAAAATTATAATATATTACATACAACCACAACTGTCGTATTAATGCAAAAGAGTGGGAAACCCCACTCTGACACAACTTAAATAGATTGATTTAACTACTTAGTACCAGTAACAAATAGTTAGCAGATAGTTACTAGCTACATTATGTGTAAAATAATAGAAAATTATTCATACACATGCATTATAGCATTAATTTACATTCGAAGCAAGTAAATATTGCATCTAAGTCACTAGTCACTTGTCTCCAGTCATATGCAAAATGATTATTTGCTAAGCTGAGAGCCTCTGTCTGTAGGGAACGACCCCGTGTCGTTCCCTGTCTTATGCAAAATAAATTTTTATTTAAAATAAACTCAACTGGCTGCTTTCTGACATATCCTTGAAGCATCCGTGATTCCGTAAAATTTCTATAACGGTCTTTGTTACCTTAGTTCTCTCTCTGACTTCATCTATAGAAAGGAAGGATTCTTCCTCTCTTGCCTTTACTATGCTTAAGGCAGCGTTTACACCTACCCCCTGCAATGCATTCAGCGGCGGAAGTATTCCCTCTTCAGTAACTATGAACTTGTTAGCTGCTGACTTATACAGGTCAACGGGAAGAAGCTTGATGCCTCTTAGATACATCTCGTATACAACCTCCAAGAGTATCTGCTGGTTCTTCTCTTTTGTTGTTGCTGTATTGCCCAGCTTCTCAATTTCCTTCCACTTAGCCAGTACTGCTTCTTTGCCCTTTACGAAAAGCTCGTTATCGAAGTCTTCAACTTTGACAGTATAGAAGGTAGCATAGAAGGCTGCAGGGTAATAAACCTTATAATATGCGATTCTGAAGGACATCATAACGTATGCTACGGCATGGGCCTTCGGAAACATGTATTTTATCTTCTTGCAGGATTCTATGTACCATCCGGGTACGTCCTTTTCTATCATGGCTTGCTCGTACTCAGGTGTCAGACCTTTACCCTTTCTTACGCTTTCCATTATCTTAAAGGCGGTCTTTGGCACCAGTCCTCTATGCATGAGATATACCATGATGTCGTCTCTGGTGGATATAACCTCTTTAAGTACACATATGCCGCTTCGCACCATATCCTGTGCATTGTTAAGCCACACATCAGTACCATGAGACAGGCCGGATATACGTGCCAGCTCGGCAAAGGTTGTAGGCTTGGTATCTATAAGCATCTGTCTTACGAACTTTGTACCAAACTCCGGTATTCCCAGGGTTCCTGATTTGCAGTCTATATCATCAAGATTTACACCCAAAGCCTCAGTGCTTGTGAAAAGACTCATGGTCTTCTTGTCATCAAGCTGTATATCAGGGGCCTTAAATCCGGTGATATCCTCCAGCATCTTTATAATGGTGGGAACGTCGTGACCCAGTATATCAAGCTTCAACAATCTTCCGCTGATGGAATGGTAGTCGAAGTGAGTCGTTATTATATCCGAATTCGGGTCATCTGCAGGCTTTTGTATAGGTGTAAACTCATATATGTCAGTATATGAAGGTACAACCATTACACCGCCGGGGTGCTGTCCGGTTGTTCTCTTGATGCCTGTACAGCCCTTAACCAATCTGTTGATTTCAGCGCTGTGCATACTTTTACCCCGCTCGTCTGCATATTTCTTTATGAAGCCGTAGGCTGTCTTCTCAGCAACTGTACCAATGGTCCCGGCTCTGAATACGTAGCCCTTGCCGAACAGCTCCTCTGTGTACTTATGTGCCTCCGGCTGATACTCTCCCGCGAAATTCAAGTCGATATCAGGCTCCTTGTCGCCGTCAAAGCCCAGGAAGGTTTCAAAGGGTATATCATGTCCTTCTTTCTTGTAGGGCTGACCACAGTTTGGACAGTTCTCATCCGGCAAATCCGCACCTGACAGTATTGATCCGTCCAAGAAGAAGTGCGAGTGTTTACAGTTAGTGCACAGATAGTGCGGCGGCAGGGGATTTACCTCTGTAATGTCGCACATAGTAGCAACAAAGGAGGAACCTACAGAACCTCTGGAGCCTACCAGATAGCCGTCGCTTAAGGATTTTGTAACCAGTTTCTGAGCAATCAGATACATTACGGAGAAGCCATGCTTTATAATTGAGGTCAGTTCTTTATCTAAGCGCTGTTCCACTACCTCAGGCAGCACATCGCCATACATGGAGTGTGCTTTATTCATAGACATTTCCCGTATCTGCTCTGATGAGCCTTCAATTACCGGAGGATAGGTTTCCTCGGGTATTGGAATTATATCATCTATAGAATCAGCAATCTTATTGGGATTTCCTATGACAGCATTGTATGCTCTTTGTTCTCCCAGATAGCTGAATTCGTCCAGCATCTCTTCTGTAGTTTTAAGATATAATGGGGCTTGCTCGTCAGCATCACTGAAGCCCTGACCGCCCATAATAACTCTTCTGTACACCTCATCCTCAGGATCTAGGAAGTGTACGTCTCCTGTAGCAACATAAGGTTTATTCAGCTTCTCTGCCAGCTGTACAATCCTTTGATTTATATTCTCCAAGCCCTTGTAGCCTTCAACCTTGCCGTTTCTGATAAGGAATTCATTGTTGCCGTTTGGCTGAATCTCAAAGTAATCATAGAACCTGGCATTATTCATCAGAGTGTTCTCATCAACACCCTGCATTATGTTCCTGTAAATCTCTCCCGCTTCACAGGCTGAGCCTATAATAAGCCCCTCCCTGTACTGCATAAGCAGGCTTTTG
>JAQZBM010000255.1 GCA_029238945.1 Clostridia bacterium | reverse complement strand
TGTACTTATGGGCTCCTTCACTACCTGAACTACAATCTCCTGTCCTACCTTCAGCAAGTCATTTATGTTGACATGCCTATACTTATCCGCATATTCCCCTTCTTCTTCCTCTCCGAAATAGGTATTGGGAATAGCATCCTTAACGTATAGAAATACGTTCTTGTCAATTCCGATATTGACAAAGGCAGCCTGCATACCGGGCAGCACATTCTCTACCCGTCCTTTATATATGTTTCCTACAGTTGATTGATGCTCATGCTTTTCCACATAAAGCTCAGCCAGCTCCTTGTCTTCCAGCAAGGCCACTGTGGTTTGTGTTGAACCAACATCGATAATTATTTCCTTCATTATAATGCCCCTTCTATATGCTCGTACTACCTTTTATAAATAATACGAAACGTATTTGCTGTAAATAAATCACATAGTTATTCTTGTCTTCATACAGATTTTTAATCAATCTTATGAGATTCATCTAAAGAAATCTAGTCCACATACTGAAGCAAATCTAAAAGCCTTCCATCCTTTTCTGCATACACGTCATTACGGACAATTTTTGTTCTTTTAATATCAAGTCCTGCATATTCAGCAAAGGCCTGCATAAGTATCTCCGGCTTTAGGTTGGCCTGACTTCCGCTTCTTATCAGACAGTTAAAGGTACATATATCTTCTGTACAGTCCTCCAAAGCCATTTCCAATATCATAGGTCTTATATCAAATTCCTTGATTGCAAAATTCTTTTTGGGCTGACGCTTCTTAGCTATTATACTTTCCTGATTGATAAACGTAGTCAGCTTTTCCCTGATATCCTGTACATCTGCATTTTCAATCGTTGCATATATTGTATATTTAGAATGGCTTATTAATGCCATTGCACTCTTAAATCTCTCCGGCAGTACAGCTGCTCCCAAAATCCTGATCCCTGACGGCATGGAGAGATTAAGACTTGCTATTAGCTCCTCCAGCTCTACTTCATGCTCCAGCTTAATGTCAACATACTCTGCCATGCTTACCAAGCCTACAGACAACGGTGCTCCAAAGGACATCTCCGGGTGAGGATTGAAGCCTCCGCTGTAGGCAACAGGTATATTTGCCCTTCTTATAGCTCTCATAAAGGTCCTCATTAAATCCAGATGTGAAATATATTTGACCTCGCTGCCCTTTACAAATTTCAGTCTTACATTTATCATTTGCATACACCGCCTTCTTCCAGAAGATTAATCCCGCAGCCGGTGCATACTGACCTGCAATCTCTGGTTAACTCTGCTTTCTGTGCCTTCTTGTACTCGCTTCTCAAATACTTCTTGGTCACACCTACATCTATATGATCCCAAGGCATAACTTCTTCCAGTTCACGCTTTCTGTATGCGTAGAACTCCGGATCCACTCCGCACTCCTTGAAGGCTTCCATCCATGCGTCATATTTGAAGAATTCATCCCAGCCGTCAAATTTGCAGCCCTTTTCCCATGCCTTGATAAGAACCTGCCCAATTCTTCTGTCTCCGCGGGCAAAAATAGCCTCCAGATAGCTAACAAAAGGCTCATGCCAGCTGAAGGAAATCTGTCTGTTCTTCTTCAATGCTGCTCTTAAGTGCTTTTGCTTCTCTATTAAGCTGTCAGTTCTGTCCTGCGGCTCCCATTGAAAAGGCGTAAAGGGCTTAGGTACAAAGGATGAAGCGCTTACTGAAATGCTTACATTCCTTGCCCTTTTATCCTTCGGAACCTCATAATATCTATCCAGCACCATATGGGCCAAATCTGCTATACCTTCTACATCCTCCATGGTTTCTGTGGGAAGTCCAATCATAAAGTAAAGCTTAACATTGCTGTAGCCTGTTTCAAAAGCAGCACCTACAGACTTTATTAAATCCTCTTCATCTACTCCCTTATTTATTACGTCTCTCAGTCTTTGAGTTCCTGCTTCGGGAGCAAAGGTCAAACCGCTCTTCCTAACCTTTTGCACCTCTTCTATAAGCTGTAGTGAGAATGAGTCAATTCTAAGTGAAGGCAGCGACATTGCCACCCTTTTGGACTGATACTTTGACATCAGCTGTCCTACTAGCTCATGAAGTCTTGAGTAGTCGCTGGTGGATAGGGACGAGAGAGATATCTCCTCATAGCCTGAGCTTTCCAAAAGCCTGTCAGCTATTTCAACCAGTTCCTCCACAGTTCTTTCTCTTACCGGTCTGTATATCATGCCTGCCTGACAAAATCTGCAGCCTCTTGTACAGCCTCTGAATATCTCAAGCATTACTCTGTCATGCACTATATCAATATATGGAACAATTATCTTATCAGGGAAGTATGAGTTTTGCAGATTCTTTATGACACGCTTCCTGACCTTTTTCGGCACGTCCTCATATATGGGACTTACCTGCTTTATAGTATTGTCCTCATTGTATTCTACGTTATAAAAAGAGGGTACATAAACACCTCTGATTGCGGCTGCCGCTCTCAGAAACTCCTCACGGCTCTTGCCGTTTGACTTCCAGTCTCTGTAGACCTCCATTATCTCCATCAGCAGCTCCTCACCTTCACCCATTGCAAAAAGGTCTACAACCTCAGCAAGAGGTTCAGGATTATAGGCGCATGGTCCGCCTGCTATCACGAAGGGCTGTCCTTCTTTTCTATCCGCTGATTTTACCGGCAGTCCGGCTAAGTCCAGTATATTCAATATATTTGTATAACTCATTTCATACTGTAGAGTAAAGCCTATAAAGTCAAAATCCTTGACATAATCCATGCTTTCTAATGCAAAAAGCGATACATTGTTTTCGCGCATTTCCTTTTCCATATCCGGCCATGGTGCGAATACTCTCTCGCAGTAAATGTCCTTCTCATCATTTAACATATGGTAAAGTATTTTCATCCCCAAATGGGACATACCTACCTCATATACATCAGGAAAGCAAAATGCAAAGCGTATGTTTATGCCTTCCAAGCTTTTATGTACACTATTCCATTCATTGCCTACATATCTGCCGGGCTTCTCAACTCTTGCGAGAAGGTCCTCATATATGAAGTCCTTTATCTTATCGTTATTCATTGGTAACCTCCAAGCCTTATCCTTTGTTTAAAAACATCAATTTTTACCGATTTTCGCTGTTAAAGCCATTTATACAGTTTTCATTTATATTATTGCATAATTATCATTTTAATACTATATAAATCACACTATTTTTTGATTATGCTTTATATATCAGCACTTTATATTTTATATAAACCTACTTGATTTGTCCAATCTTACAATCATAGCCGTATTTCAAAAATCCATCCATAATGTCAGCTTCACTCAAAATATTTATCACCTTTCCGCTGTCATCGGTCACATATATTATGCATATGCTGCCCGGGCTGAATTCGCCTGCTGCAGTCCTTGCATAGGTATCAAAGCCAAGCTTCAAAATTCTGGTCTTCAAACGCTTCTTCACAGTAATATTTTTTTTATAATTATTTTTGTTCATCAGATAGTAATAAGAGCTGAAGCGAAGCTCCTTTTCACAGCCCAGATAGATGAAAAGTCCGGTAATTATATAAGCCACTCCTGTGCCGCCCTTATAAAGCAGCACTATATTGTAGATGACCAAGGCTATTGCCGTCACCCTGCCTATTACAGTCACAACTTTGGTCGCCAGCTTGTAGCTCATTGAACGCAAAAGCAGATTTCTCATTATTCTTCCGCCATCCATAGGCAGCGCAGGTAAAATATTAAAGCTGAATAGTATGGAGTTGAATAGCCCTATAGTGCCAAAAATCTCATTATGCCTCGATAAGAAGAAGCCTGCGACAGTTATTATCCCTGTCACTGCAGGCCCCGCGGCTGCGATAACTGCCTCCACATAACCTCCGTATTTTGAGATATCCTCCATCTTGGCAATTCCGCCAAAGGGAAAAAGCTCTATTTCCTCAACTTTGATTTTCAAAAGGCCAGCCATTGCCGCATGTCCTATTTCATGCAGCAGTACACTTCCAAATATAATAAGGCTTTGTTTAGCGTAGCCTGTATATATACTTACAAATAAAAAAAGGATAAAAAATGGGTTTAATTTTATCCTTATCATAAAAGCCTCCGTAAAAAAATATTTTTTACAAAACGCAGCATAATACAAAAGCTACTGTATAGTCCCGATATCCAGCTTATCTATTGGATTTACCGGCTCGCCGTTTTC
>JAQZBM010000026.1 GCA_029238945.1 Clostridia bacterium | reverse complement strand
GACTTCTTGCAGGGATAGCAAAGGGAATAGGAAAGGCAGGCGTCGCCTTGGCATTTATATTGGGCAACGCACTGATGACCTTTTACATAAACGGCTCCACAGAGGTTTTAATAAAGTTTTATGAGATACTGGCAGCCTCCGTTCTATTTATGGTGATACCCAATGATTTTGTAAAGCATGCCTTAAGCAGCAAAAAGCTTTTCACTTCTGACCTGATGAAGGACAAGACCTACAACAAAAGGTTTAAGGAATACACTACCGATAAGCTTTCTGAGGTAGCTTCAGTTTTCGAAGAGCTGGCTGTTACCCTGAAGGATAATTTCAGCGACAAGGAGTTTTACTCCCAAATTGATGCGGCAAAGATTCTGGACCAAGTGGTAGAAAGATGCTGTACAAGCTGCGGCATGGTTAATAATTGCTGGAAAAGAGATTTCTACAAAAGCTACCAATACTTGTTCAGCTTCCTGACACAGCTTGAAAATGAAGGAAGCATCAATATAGAAGGCATCCCACAAGCTTTTAGAGAAAGGTGTGCAAGACCGGAAGAAATGGTAAGCAGTATCAGATATTATTATGATATATATAGAAACAACTTAAACTGGAAGAAGAAAATGAACGAGAGCAGACTGATAGTCAGCGAGCAGCTTAGAGAGGTTTCCTCAGTAGTAACTGACTTGGCTCTTCAAATAGATATGGATGTGAATTTCAACCGTAATCTGGAGGAGCTTATAATAGTGGCCTTGGACACAAACGGCATCCGCGTGGAGGATGTAGTGGCAGCCGAAGTCGGAGGTGGAATACAGATAGATATCAAGGTCCCAAGCTGCGGAGGCAGAAGGGAATGTATAAAGAATATAATCCCAATAGTGAATAAGGTGACAAATAAGAAATTCGTAAAGCGTGATATGAACTGTATAACCTTAAACGATAATTTGTGCTCTATAAAACTGAAGGAGGCAGAAAAGTTCCAGATCGCCACCGGCCTTGCCAAAACAGCAAAAAGCGGCTCCATATCCGGGGACAACTATTCCTTCATAGAGCTGAAGGACGGCAAATTTATGGTGGCTCTCAGTGACGGTATGGGAACAGGCTACAAGGCTTCCTTGGAAAGCGGAGCAACAATAAGACTGCTGGAAAAGTTTTTGTATGCGGGCTTTGACAAGGACTTGGCGGTAAAATCCATAAATTCGCTGCTTTTAATGAAATCCAACGAAGAAACCTATGCCACCATCGACTTGACTGTCATTAATCAATACAGCGGAGAGGTTGAGTTTGTGAAGGTTGGGGCAGTATCCACCTTCATAAAATATGAGGATCATGTAGATATTATAAAGGTAGGCTCACTGCCGGTGGGTATACTGAAAAATATTGAAATGGAGTTTATAAAGAAAAAGCTAAGAGATGGAGACTTTGTGATAATGGTAAGCGACGGAGTGCTGGACTCCAATCAGAATGAAATAAATAAGGAGCGATGGCTTGCTGACATGATTAATGACATCAATAGCCGAAATCCTCAGATGATAGCAGATGAAATATTAAGCAAATGTATTGAAGCTAACGGTGGAATAGCCTGTGATGATATGACGGTTATGGCAGCAAAGATATGGGAAACCGTATAGATAAATGGCTTGAATAATGACCTTCCCCCTTGGCAATAATTACTATATAAATCGCAATGTATAGTATAAAAGCTTAGCGGGGAGGTTTTTTTATGTATAAGGAAGACGAGAATTCAGGAGAAATAAAGCAGATAATAATAATAACCGACGGGAAGTCCAATATCGGTATAAACCCGGTTGAAGCAGCGAGACAAGCATACAAATCAGGCATTATAGTTAGTACTATCGGTATAATAGGCCAAGAGGGTGAAGGAGACGAAAAGGATATTGAGGAGCTTGAAGGTATTGCGAAGGCCGGAGGCGGACTTTGTGAGTACACCCATTTGGAAAACTTAAGTATGACAGTACAGGTAATGACTCAAAAGACTGCACAGCGGACTATTGAGCAGATAGTCAGCAAACAGCTGAAATCCATAGTGGGAGTAGACATGAACAACCTGGAGCCCAAATCCCGTTTTAAAATAGTTGATTTTATAGAGAAATTCGGTGACAGCATCAACCTAAGATGTGCTATAGTACTGGATTGCAGCGGCAGCATGAAAAGTAAGCTGCAGACGGCCAGGAAGAGCTTAATAGAACTGCTGAGAAACCTTAAGTCAAGAAGAGGAAGCAGCAAGCTTGCACTTATCAAGTATCCGGGCTTGGGCAATGATGAAGCCAGTATAATCTGCAGCTTCACTGATTCGGAGGGATTTTTGGAAGACAGGCTTAATCTGCTGAAGGCAGGTGGCGGAACACCTACCGGTCCTGCTATTGAGAAAGCCTGCAAGCTGATACTTCAAAGCCGCGGCAATGCCTTTGACGACAGCTCGCCATATATTGAAGCACAAGAGGATAAAATAATAGATAAATATTATGTATAGCAACAAATATGATAAGATAACAGGGATATGGACATGCAAGACATATATAATGCATAAAAGATTGGGCTCGGGCGGAGTTGGAGAGATATATCTGGTGGAGGATGAAGCAGGCAGCTTGCTGGCAATGAAGCTGAGTACCGATATGATTAGCATAACAAAGGAATATAATTTTCTATGCAGACTTAAGCATAAGGATTTTATTCCTGCAGTGTTCGACCTTGATGATTTTGAGAAACAGGGCAAGACCTATCATTATTTCACCATGGAGTATATACATGGACATAATCTGAAACGAGGGCTTACAGGCTCATGCATAGGCCTTAAAACAAAGCTGGACATTATGCGGATAATAATAAACATGATAAAGCAGATAAATGAACTAGGTTACGTTTATACAGACCTTAAGCATGAGAACATAATGATAGATGAGCGTAATAAGCTGATAAAGCTGGTGGATATGGGCAGTATAGTGGAGCTTGGAAGCACCGTGAAGGAATATACGCCTATGTATGACAGACTGTGCTGGGGAAAAGGCAGGCGTATTGCAGATATGTCATATCAAATGTTTGTAATTGCGATGCTTTTTATCTCCTTGCTTTTAAACAGAAGCTTAGACCCGGATAAAGAACAGCTTGAGGAGACCATGAAGAACTTAAGAAAAATCAGGATGCCTGCCAAGGTTTCAGATATCATAGCAAGCTGTATCGAAGGACGGATAAAGGACTGTGATTCTCTATACCGGGAGGTATGCAGCGCTGCAGACTTAAGCGGTACAAAGCCGGATAAGCTGAGACTGGCACTGAATATCCTGATATCAATTTTAAGCATAATAATCACAGCAACGATTTTTGCTTACAAATAGCAGAAATCGTTTTTGCTTTTATATAGTGATATTGACAATATTAACTTGTAATTATAGAATGAAATACATACAATAATTCAAGTATCATAGGGATTGGTAAGGATAATGGAACATTTTGTTGACCAAGTTAAAGCATATATTTCGAAATATAATATGCTGAGCCCCGGTGATTCAGTAGTAGTAGGAGTCTCCGGCGGTGCAGATTCCTTATGCCTGCTTCATGTATTAAATACAATTAAGGATGAGATAGGCATAAAAATTTTTGCAGTTCACCTGAATCATCAATTTAGAGGAGCAGATGCAGACGCAGATGCACAATTCGTTGAAGACATCTGCAAAAGCTGGAATATCCCGTATAGGATAGAAAGCTTCGATGTTCCGGGGTATTCAAAGGAAAGCGGGCTTTCTCCGGAGGAAGCGGGAAGGGAAATACGATACAAGCTTTTTAGAGAAGCAAAGGATGAAATAAGCGCAAATAAGGTTGCAGTAGCACAAAATCTAAACGACAATATAGAGACTATTCTGATGCGATTGCTAAGAGGAACCGGTCTGGAAGGTCTAAAGGGAATTGATGCCGTCAGAGATGACATAATCAGGCCGCTTTTGGATACAGACAGAGCGAGTATCGAGGAATACTGCCGCCAGAACGGCTTACAGCCAAGGGTGGACAAAACAAATCTAAAGCCTATATATTTAAGGAATAAAATAAGGCTGGAGCTAATACCATATCTAAAGGAAAGCTTCAATCCCAATATCGGGGAAAGCTTAATCAGACTATCACAAATTATTAAGGAAGAAAATGACTACCTTGAACAGCAAACTGATATGCTTATAAATGAGCTTGTCAAATTTGACAATCAAAAGGCTTCGGTTCAAATTAAAGACCTGAAGGTTCTCCATGAAGCCATGCAAAAACGCTTGATAAGAAGAATAATTGAAAAAAGCACAGGCACGCTGAATGGATTTGAGTACAAGCATTTCCAAGGGGTTCTTGAGCTTTTGGATAAAAGCACCGGAGCAGCTTTGGAGCTGCCCAAAAACCTAAAGGCATACATATCCTATGAAAATTTAATATTGTCCAAAAAGATTGAGAACCATCATAAAAAATGTTATTATAAGTTAAACTATGACTATGACAACAAAATTGATGAGGCTGATTTGAAATTAAGCGTAACAAAAGTAGACCGCAGCCAATTGACCTCCATACCAAAACGTAATGATACTGTATATATTGATGCTTCGAAGGTGAAACAGGAGCTAATAATAAGAAACAGACAATCGGGAGATATGTTTTCACCAATCGGAATGAAGGGCAGTAAGAAGCTGAAGGACTATTTCATAGATAAGAAGATTCCAAGAGAGAACCGCGACAATATCCTGTTAATAGCCGACGGAAACGAGGTTGTATGGATAGTGGGCAGCATAATAAGTGAAAAATACAAGATAAGCTCGCAAACAGAAAAAGTGATAGTAATAAGCTGCGACAATTGCAGCTATTTACATAATATTTTACAAAGCAACAAGGAGGAATACTTATGCAAAATGATATAAAGGAGATTCTAATTACTGAGGAACAGATAAAGGCGAAAACGAAGGAGCTTGGAAAACTAATCACTGAGCACTACAGAGGCAAGGACTTAGTAGTGATAGGGGTTTTAAAGGGCTGCGTTATATTCTTATCTGATTTGGTAAGAGAAATAGACCTTCCGCTTACATTGGATTTTATGGTTGTATCCAGCTATGGAACCGCTACAAAGTCTTCAGGCGTAGTTAGAATAATCAAGGACCTGGAAAAGGATATACAAGGCAAGGATGTGCTGGTAGTTGAAGACATAGTGGACTCAGGTCTTACATTAAGCTACCTTGTAGAATATCTGAAATCAAGAAATGCAAACAGCGTTAAGATATGCAGTCTGCTTGACAAGCCTGAAAGAAGAAAGGCTCAGGTGACTATAGACTACTCCGGCTTCCAAATTCCGGACGAATTTGTTGTAGGTTACGGACTAGATTTTGCTGAGATTTATAGAAATCTTCCTTTTGTTTGTATTCTGAAGCCTGAAGTATATACCGTATAGATGAATATAATCCTTTGCAGTCATTAACAGAGTGTTCTCAGTTAGCATAAGCTATATGAAAGTTGTGTTTTAATATTGGCTGTGATAAAATTATTATATTGCAGATTTATCCAACAGCTTGATGATTACATTTCGTGCTATCTGAACTATGCAAATTGTTTAGCACGAAATATATAAGTTATTAATTAAGCTCTAAGAACATGCGTTAGAGGAGGGCTATGTTTGAAAAAATTCGTTAGAGGAATTAGCTTTTATGCATTAATTTTTATCATAATAATCATGTTTATCCAGTTTATACAGACTATGGAAGCAGACAAAGACAGAATATCCTATACCAGCTTGATAACCATGATACAAAGCGGCAAAATAAAGGAAATAACCATTTCCGATATGGATGGAGCAGCCGCTGTAACAGGAAAAACCACTGATAATAAGAGGTTTGAAACTACAGCAAATACAGAGGCGCTGAGTAACACTATTCAACCCTTGGTAAATGCAGGACAGCTTAATGTGAAGTTTGAGACCAAAACGGCTTCCTCCACATGGCTTTCCATAATTCCAACCGTTGGAATAATAGTACTTCTTATAGTATTTTTCTTTGTACTCACGCAGCAAACGCAAGGCGGAGGCAACCGAGTGATGTCCTTCGGCAAAAGCAAAGCAAAGCTGCATACCGACGATAAGAAGAAAGTCACCTTCGCAGACGTTGCAGGTGCTGATGAAGAAAAGGAAGAGCTGGGCGAGATAGTAGATTTCTTAAAGGCGCCCAGAAGATTTATAGAACTGGGAGCCAGAATACCAAAGGGTGTCCTTTTGGTGGGACCTCCGGGAACAGGGAAAACCTATCTGGCAAAAGCCGTAGCTGGAGAGGCCGGAGTTCCTTTCTTCTCAATTTCCGGTTCAGACTTTGTTGAAATGTTCGTAGGCGTGGGAGCTTCAAGAGTCAGAGACTTGTTTGAGCAGGCCAAGAAGAGCTCTCCGTGTATAATATTCATAGATGAAATTGATGCTGTTGGTCGTCAGAGAGGCGCAGGCTTAGGCGGCGGCCACGACGAAAGAGAGCAGACACTAAACCAACTGTTGGTTGAGATGGACGGTTTCAGCATAAATGAAGGCATAATAATCATAGCAGCAACCAACAGACCTGACATACTTGATCCGGCACTTTTGAGACCGGGACGTTTTGACAGACAGATTATGGTAGGAATACCTGATGTTAAGGCAAGAGAAGAAATATTAAAGATACATGCCAGAAACAAACCTCTTGCTATGGATGTTGAACTGGAAGTCTTGGCGAAGACAACACCGGGCTTTACACCGGCAGACCTTGAAAATGTAATGAATGAATCAGCACTTTTGGCTGCCAGAAGGAATAAAAGGAAAATTGATATTAAGGATATTGAGGAAGCTGTAATTAGAGTTATCGCAGGACCTGAGAAGAAGAGCAGAGTTGTAAGCGAGCAGGACAGAAAGCTTACTGCCTATCACGAAGCAGGTCATGCAGTTATTCAAAAGCTGCTGCCCAATGCGGACCCTGTACATCAAATCTCAATTATCCCTAGAGGCAGAGCCGGAGGCTATACTATATCCCTTCCGAAGCAGGATAAATACTATATGTCAAAATCAGAGCTTGAGCAGGAAATCGTAAGTCTACTAGGCGGCAGGGTTGCAGAAAAGCTTGTGCTTGATGACATCAGTACAGGCGCTAAGAGTGATATAGAGAGAGCTACTAATATAGCCAGAAAGATGATTACCGAATACGGAATGAGCGATGAGCTTGGACCAATGACCTTTGGTACAGACCACGATGAGGTATTTATAGGAAGAGACCTGGCAAGAAGCAGAAACTACAGCGAAGAAGTTGCAGCCAAGATAGATAAGGCTATAAGAGGCGTTATCGACAATGGATACAACCACGCAGAGCAGCTGCTTAAGGATAATATCAGCAAGCTTCACTCAGTAGCACAAGCACTTCTTGAAAGAGAAAAGCTTGATGAAAAGGAATTTGAAGAGATATTTGCGCAAGCATAGCGTATGAAGAAGGCCTATAGGCCTTCTTTTTTAAAATAAAAATATTAGTGAAGGATAAATAGCGACGAGGAGTGAAACTATGGATTTTAATATTAAAACAGGAATGAAAGCTGAATTGGAAATAAGGGTAGAGGATAAACATACGGCAGAAGCATTGGGAAGCGGAGGAGTAAAGGTTTTTGCGACTCCAATGATGATAGCCCTGATGGAAGGTGCCTCGCTGAAAGCTGCATCACCTGCATTGCCCGATGACTATACGACTGTAGGTGTAAGCTTAAATGTACAGCATATTGCTGCAACTCCGGTAGGTATGAAGGTCACTGCAAAATCAGAGCTGATAAATGTAGAAGGGAAAAAGTTAACCTTTAGAGTAGAGGCCTTTGATGAGATTGAAAAAATAGGTGAAGGTACACATGAAAGATATATAGTTCAATTGCCCAGATTTGTAGAAAAGGCTGAGAAAAAGGGACAATAAATAAAAAGATGTTAATCAACTTTAATAAGGACCCCACCCATCAAAAAGCAGCTAAAGCTGCTGATGGGTGGGGTCCTTTCATTTAAGGATTCAATATTGATTTTCTGGAAATTGGGTTGTCTAAATTCCTATATATAAGATAAATACAGATGAAGGCATTACTGAGCAGGGAAGAGTAAAGAAATGTAAATTTACAAAAAATTGAATTATGCGTAATTGTAAATTGCAAATTTATTTTTTGAATTACAAGATAGTTAATTATATAACTATTCAAAATGTTGAAGGGATTTTGGAATTGAGGAAGAATTTATAGTTATAAACTGATTGTATACAATGTGTATATTTCATTTATATTATTTGTATACAACGAGTATGCAATGGAGGCCGTATATAATGAAGAAAAGTACAATTTCTGAGAAGGTATATCAGGAGATCAAGAATTCAATATTAAAGGGAAAATACAAAGGCGACAATGAGCTGAATGAAATAACATTGTCTGAAGAACTGAATGTGAGTAGGACACCTGTGAGAGAAGCCTTAAAAAGACTTGAAAAAGATTCTCTTATAAGGATTACACCACATAAAGGCGCTATGGTAATAGAACCGACCCTTAATGATATATTGGAAATAAGCAATATCAGAGAGGTTGTGGAAGGACTTGCAGCCAGAATGGCAGCTAAACATGTAAGTGCTGAGGAGATAGATGTGCTGCAGGCAGAATTCCCGGATTTCGATCAAGCTTTGACTGAGGACAATTATATAAAGGCTTATAATGCTGGGGTTAAGTTACACGATTTTATAATAGAAAAGGCAAGAAGTAATCGGGTTAGAGATATAATAAGCAATCTGAAGGCACAGATAGAACTGGTAACCTTCAAAAACGCTGAAATACCCGGAAGATATGAGGCAGCTTTCCAGGAACACCAAGCTATAGTGAATGCTTTAAGAGAGCATGATGAAGAGGCAGCAGAGAAAGCAATGAGAGCTCATATTAAAAATGTGATGATAAGTCTTATCGACTACAACAAGTTCATGATTTAGCCGGATAAGACATTATCTATATAAATATTATAGGGGGTTATATACTTGGCGAACATTTACAACTACAAGGGTGATGATTTCTGGGTAAGTCCATTTAACGGACTAAAGCCGGAAACCAAAAAACCAGCTAGGGTACAATTGCATGATGCAACGCTAAGAGATGGGGAGCAAACTCCTGGTGTTGCCTTCAGAAAAGAAGACAAAATCAGGATTGCAAAAGCACTTGACGAGCTGGGAATTGACAGAATTGAGGCAGGTATGCCTGCGGTATCACAAGAAGACTACGAAGCAATCCAAGAAATTGCTAAGCTGGGCTTGAACGCTAAAGTAATGGCATTCAGCCGTGCTAACGTAAAAGACGTAGAAATGGCTGCTAAATCTGGAGTTTGGGGTACTATAATAGAACTTCCTTCAGGTGAGCCAAGACTTAAATGGCAGTTTAAGTGGAGCAAGCAAGAAATTATTGAGAAGAGTATACAGGCAGTACAAAGGGCAAAAGAACTTGGACTTTATGTAACATATTTCCCTTTTGATACTACAAGAGCAGAACCCGATTTCCTATTCGAGCTTGTAAAAACTGTTGTTAGAGAAGGTAAGCCTGATTCATTGGCGATAATTGATACACTAGGCTGTACAACACCTTCAACAATACAGTATCTCGTTGGAGAGATTAAGAAATTAGTAGATATTCCTCTAGAAATACACGCCCATAATGATTTTAACGTAGGGGTAGCAAATGAACTTGCTGCTGTAGAGGCAGGAGTAGAGGTAGTTCACGGATGCATAAATGCTCTTGGCGAAAGAACAGGCAATGCAGCTACAGAAGAGCTTATAGTAGGTCTTAAGTATCTGTTGGGCTACGACTTAAATGTAGATTTAGCAAAGATTCAAAGCGTATCAAGGCTTGTAAGCGAATTGTCAAACCAAAAGGTTCACCCATATAAGCCGGTTGTTGGTTCAAACATATTCGCAAGAGAAACAGGTTCAGGTATAAAGATGCTAAAGGAGACTCCACTTGCAGTATTCCCTTTTAAGCCAGAGGTTGTTGGCTTGGAATCAAGAGCGCTTCTTGGTAAAAAGAGCGGAAGCGACTCAATGGAAGTTAAGTCTGAACAATATGGAATAAAGCTCACAGAGGATGAGATAAAGGTTATAGTTCAAGAAATAAAAGCTCTTTCATTGAGAGAGAAGAGAACAGTCAGCGATGAAGAATTCTTAGCAATAGCAAAATCAGTCAGCGGTAAATAGTTTTAAATTACGGGATTTAAAATAAATTCAAAACTGAAGGGAGAAAGATTTATGAAACTAAGAAAAATCTCTTACTTGGCTATGGTGGTAGTTTTAGTACTATCAATATTTACAGGATGCGCATCAGGAGCAAAACAAGGTGATAATGCATCTGCAGCACCGGCAGCAGGCAATGATTATCCAAAGCAACCGGTTACAATCGTAGTACCTTATGCAGCAGGCGGTGGAGCTGACCTTATGGCAAGAGCTCTGTCAACTACTCTTCAAAAAGAACTTGGACAACCTTTCATAGTTTCCAATAAACCGGGCGGATCAGGCGCTATAGGTATGGCAGAGGTTGCACGTTCAAAGGAAGACGGATATACTCTTATACTTACATCTGTAGGAGCAGCAACAATCACACCAAATAACTCAGATGTAGGATACACTAACAAGGAATTTGCACCAATAGCACAAGTAGCAGATATTCCTCTTATGCTGGCAGTTAAGGCAGACAGTCCTTTCAAAACAGTACAAGAAGTATTTGATTATGCAGAGAAAAATCCTGGCAAGCTTACTTACGGTACAGCAGGTGCAGGCTTGATACAAAACGTATCAATGGAAGGTCTGCTTATGGAAATGAACAAAAGAGGCTTATTCACACACGTTCCGTTCAATGGCGGTGCTGAGGCAGTAAGTGCATTAATGGGAGGACAAACTGATTTCGCTATAGCTATAGCAACAGAGATAATTCCTCAAATGAAATCAGGTCAATTCAGAGCATTAGCAGTATCTACAGCAGAAAGATACACAGAAACACCGGACGTTCCAACCTTCAAAGAGTCAGGCTACAACTATGAAGTTGGTGTTTGGTACGGCTTTGCAGCTAAGGCAGGCACACCGGATGCAGTTCTTCAAAAGCTTGAAGGCGCATTCCAAAAATCACTGCAAGATCCAGAGGTTATAGAGACATTCAAGAAGATTAATCAGCCTATAGCTTTCATGGACAGCAAATCCTTCACAGAAAAGTGGATGAGCAGCTTCGAAAAATTCAAAGCTGTTGTAGCTGAGTTAAACAAGTAAGATAGAGCAGTAAATAATGTATTATCCTACTGAAGGCTTTGCCTTCAGTAGGAAATTTAGAGGTGATATATATGAAAAAGGTGGGTATAAATTCTGTTGTAGGGTTTTTATTTATTGCACTGAGTCTGCTATGGATGACTCAAATTGTGAAGCTTCCAAAAGCCATGGCATTTGCAGGTTTTGGTGCAGGCTTCTTCCCTCAACTGGTAGTAATACTGATGATGATAGTATCAGTACTACTGATAGTTACAGATTTAAGAGATAAAAATAAGTCTACAACCTTTGTTATAGCAAAGGAGAATATTCTAAAGCTTATATTGATTGTACTGCTCGCTGCTGCTTATATATTCATACTGCCGATAGCAGGATATGTAATTAGTACAATAGCTGCAGTATTCTTATTATTACTGCTGTTTGGACTAAGGAAAAAGGTAACAATAGTTTTAACTTCAGTACTTTTTCCATTAGCAATCTATTATCTGTTTGAGGTAGCACTCAAAGTTCTATTACCTTAGAAGGGAGGATGTTAATTTGTTTGAACTAGTCGATGTGCTTTCTTTATCTAATATTTTATTCAATCTTGCGGGTGTAGTAATTGGTATAATCTTCGGTGCTATTCCGGGCTTGACTGCTACAATGGGTGTAGCGCTATTCCTGCCATTCACTTTCGGTATGGATCCGGTAGCTTCATTTGCGTTGCTCCTTGGAATTTATGTCGGAGGTATATATGGAGGTTCTATCACAGCAATACTTATAAAGACACCGGGAACTCCATCTTCAGCTGCAACAGTGCTTGACGGATATCCCCTTGCAGAACAGGGAAAAGCAATGGAATCACTATCAATGGCAACAATAGCCTCATTTATCGGAGGTATATTAAGTTGTGTGGCACTGATTCTGCTTTCGCCGCAGCTTGCAAAAATCGCATTAAGCTTCGGACCTGCAGAATACTTCGCTGTTGGATTGTTTGGATTAAGTATAGTAGCAGCCCTCTCCAGCGGTAACTTACTAAAGGGTTTGCTGTCAGCGTTATTTGGTCTATTGATTGCCACAGTAGGTATGGACCCGGTAACCGGGGCAATGAGATTTACTTTCGGCAATATTAACCTGACTGGCGGTATAGACTTCGTATCTGCTCTTATAGGTATGTTTGCGGTATCAGAAGTTTTCTCGAAGCTTGAAACAATCAACGCAGACACTGGTATGTCTGGTCTTAAGGGAGTAAAGGGTAAAATTGTAGGTGCGAAAATATTGGCATCTAATACAGTAAACTTCCTTAGATCTTCAATCATTGGAACAATCATCGGTATAATACCGGCAACCGGTTCCGGTGTAGCATCATGGCTTGCGTACAATGAAGCCAAAAGAGCTTCAAAGCATCCTGAGCAATTTGGTAAAGGGGCTTTTGAAGGAGTTGCAGCTTCTGAGGCAGCAAACAATGCTGTTACAGGCGGTGCATTAGTACCATTATTGACACTGGGTATACCTGGAGACGTAGTTACTGCAGTTATGCTAGGTGCCTTGATGATACAAGGCTTGACTCCAGGACCTCTTTTGTTTACTGAGAATCGTGGAGTTGTAACCGGAATATATGTAATGCTTATACTGGCAAACATATTTATGCTTCTAGTAGGACTTCTTGGCATAAACGCTTTCGTTAAAATACTTAAGGTGCCAACAAACATATTGATGCCTATAGTATTGATGCTTTGCTTCGTAGGTGCTTATGCTATAAACAATAGAATTTCAGATATAGGACTTGCATTATTAATGGGTATAGTAGGATACTTATTCAACAAGGTTGATATTCCTGTACCTCCAATGCTTCTGGGTATCATATTGCAGCCGATAATTGAAGCAAATTTCAGAAGAGCTATGACAATTTCTCATGGTGACATCTCAACTTTTGTTACAAGACCAATAAGCCTTGTGTTTATATTAATATCAGTTGGTTCATTCTTCTGGCCAATTATCAGCGGCTATATTAAGAGAAGAAAGAATGGGAGTGCAGTAGCGTGAGAAAATTAATAGCAGCAACAATATCATATTGCAAATATACCGATGAACCGGTTACAAAGCTTAAAGAAAAAGGTATTGAAATAATTAAGGATTATGGGCTGAAAGAGCTTAAGAATATGTCTGAAGAGACAAGGAAAAGCGTTGAAGCTATAGTAGTAGGTTTGGAGAAGGTCACTCCTGAAGTGATGGACCTTCTCCCAAACCTAAAGGTTATCGCAAAGCACGGAGCAGGTACTGACAACATCGATTCTGCAGAAGCAGCAAAACGAAACATTAAGGTTTTCAACGTTCCCGGAGCAAACAGCACAGCAGTTGCCGATCTTGCAATGGCTTTGATGCTTGATGCTTCCAGAATGGTTTGCATAGCAGACAAGTCAGTAAGAAGCGGTAAATGGGAAAGATTCTACGGAGTAGAATTAGCTGATAAAACCTTATCCATACTTGGATTTGGTGCTATCGGCAAGGCTGTTGCAAAAAGAGCCTTAGGCTTTGGGATGCAGGTTATTGTATATGATGTAGTAAAATCAGATTTCGAGGGTGTTGAATTTGTTTCTCTGGATGAAGCAATAAAAAGAGCGGACTATTTAACTCTTCATATGCCCCTCATTGATTCTACAAAACATGTAATAAATGAGAAAACAATTTCAACGATGAAAGAGAACGCTTTTATAATAAATGCGGCCAGAGGCGGATTGATAGATGAAAATGCCTTATTGGATGCCCTTGAAGACAAGAAGATAGCGGGTGCCGGTCTGGACGTATTTGAAACTGAAGCAAACGTAAATCCTAGATTTTTCGCTCTGGATAATGTTGTGCTCACACCTCACATAGCAGGTTTTTCTGAGGAAGCGATAAACAGAATAAGCATCAGATGTACAGAGTATATCTTGGAATGCTGCTGCAAGGAGGAAGGACAATGTTAGTTACTAGCGAACAATTGATGCTTTTTATAGAAGAAGCATTAAAAAAGGTTGAAGTACCTGAAAAGGATGCAAGGACAACTGCTGAGTCATTAACAATGGCTAATCTTAGAGGGGTTGACTCCCATGGGGTTTTAAGATTGGACACATATGTTAAAAGAATACAAAAAGGCTTGGTAAAAGCAAACCCTGCAATAAAAATTGAGAGGGAAGACAATAATTCTGCTGTTGTTGATGCCAATGATGCACTGGGGCAGGTAGCAGGAAACCTCGCTATGGAAATGGCTATTGAGAAGGCGAAGGCTAATACTGTTGGGGTAGTATTGGTTAAGGGCTCAAACCACTTCGGCACTGCAGCTCACTACAGCATGATGGCTTCTAGGCAAGGACTTATAGGTATCGTAAGCAGCAATACCACAGCCTTGATGCCTCCAACAGGAGGAATCGGAAAGGTGCTTGGGAATAACCCATTGTCAATTTCCGTGCCTGGCGGAAGCTGTGGTGAAGTAACAGTAGATATGGCCATGAGTAACGTAGCTATGGGCAAGGTAATAAACTATAGTCAGCAGAATAAAGAAATTCCGCTTGGCTGGGGCGTTGACAAGGATGGAAAGGATACAACCAATCCTAAGGAAGTTCAAAATGGAGGCTTCCTATTGCCGGTAGGCGGACCAAAGGGTTACGGATTAGCTTTGATAGTTGAAATACTTACAGGAGTTTTAGCTAATTCACTGGTAGGTAAAGAAATAAAGTCAATGTATGCTTATGAAGAGCCACAGAAGATATCACATATATTTATGGCAATAAACGTTGAATCCTTCATAGGTCTTAATGATTATAACCAAAGGGTTGAACAATTGCTGCATTACATAAAGAATGCAGACAAGGTTAGCGGGGTTGAAGAGATATTTATTCCTGGCGAAATAGAGAAGAGATGCTCGGAAAAAAGAGCAAAAGAAGGCAATAATCTCAGCGAAGAGTTAATGACTGAATTGAATACCTTAGCACAAGAGTTAGGAGTAGAGCCTTTAAAAGGAGGAAATTAATATTGTCTGAGGAGCTTTTACATGTTTATAGAGGGGCTATTGTTGAAAACATTCACAGGGGAGATATTGTTGTTGTAGACAGCAGCGGTAATATATTGAAAGAAGTAGGAAATGCTCAGAAGCTTACCTATTTGAGATCTGCTGCTAAGCCCTTTCTAGCATTGAATGTTATTTTGAGTGGGGCTGCTGAACGTTATCAGTTTGAAGATAGAGAATTAGCAGTCATGTGTGCTTCACATAGAGGCGAGACTTATCACACAGAAGTTCTTGCCGGTATAGTAGATAAAATGGGAATAGAGGCTGACAGTGTATTGCATTGCGGTATTACTGAGCCATTTTCAAGAGCTGCAGCAACAAATCTGTATAAGAGTGGACAACCCTTGACACCACTCCACTGCAACTGTTCGGGAAAGCATCTTGGTATGATTTCTGTATGCAGACAAAAAGGCTATCCTGTTGAAAACTACTATGATATTTCGCATCCTGTACAGCAGGATGCTTTAGAAACGCTTTCAAGGTTTGCCGGTATTGATAAAGAAGAGATAATTATCGGTGTAGACGGATGCACCGTTCCGGTACACGGCATTCCTTTGTATAATATGGCGTTGGCTTATGCGCGATTGGGGAATCCAGGGGAATTGGGCGTTAGTTATGCATCTGCTGCAAACAGGCTTACAAATGCTATTGTCAGCAACCCGGAAATGATATCCGGTGTGAAGGCTTTTTGCACAGATTTAATGATAGCTGGAAAGAAGGACATCGTAGGAAAGGTTGGTGCAGATGGGGTTTACTGCATTGCCATACCGAAAAAAGGAATCGGAATAGCGCTGAAGATAGAAGACGGCGATATGCGTTCATGCCACATAGCGGCAGCAAATGTCCTTAAACAGCTTAATTTACTTGATGAAGAACAATGCACTTACTTGAACAAGTACCTAAACAGTCCTGTTTTTGATAACTATAAAAACAAAATAGGCGAGTATAAAGCAGTATTTGATCTTAAGTAGTTATTGTAATGTGGGGTATGAAATAATCTAGAATCTCTTTGTATGTATATGCCTTTGGCATATACATACAAATTTTTAACAGCCATTTGCGAAGCAAATCAGGCTAAAGGCGAAGGACTCGATGTCCTGAGCTTTTATATAACAGCCATTTGCGAAGCAAATCAGGCTAAAGGCGAAGGACTCGATGTCCTGAGCTTTTATATAAAAGGGAGTGGGAATATGGTATTTGCAAAAAAAGTTGAGGTTTGTGAAGTTGGACCAAGAGACGGGTTTCAAAATATAAAGGAATGGATTCCGACTGAAACAAAGCTCGAGGTTATTGATGCCTTAGTGAATGCAGGCTTTAAGAAAATGCAGGTTACTTCCTTCGTTCATCCGAAGGCTATTCCGCAGCTGAGCGATTCAAAGGAAGTTGCAAAGTATGCGGTAGAAAAGTATCCGGACGTTCAGTTTAATGCTCTTGTTCCAAACCTTTTTGGAGCAAAATCAGCATATGAATCAGGTATCAGAGAACTTACTTATGTAATATCTGCCAGTGAAAGACATAACTTGGAGAATGTTAAGAAAACAATACAAGAGTCCTTTGATGAGCTGGCGAAAATAAGAGAAGAGTATAAGGATTGCATTATAAAGATTGATATCGGCACTGTATTTGGATGTCCGTTCTCAGGTGCTGTCTCAATTGAGCAGGTGCTTTATATGATAGAAAAGTCTCTGGAGCTTGGCGCTGATGAGATTTTGCTGGCAGATACATTGGGAATAGCTAATCCAAAGCAGATGTATGATGTAATAAGTGCAGTGAAGAAGAGATTCTCCGGCTTGGACTTTGGCTTACACATGCATGACACAAGAGGTATGGCTCTTGCGAATATTTTAGTTGCACTTCAAGAAGGGGTAACTAAGTTTGACTCTGCTGTGGGAGGACTTGGAGGCAGCCCGTTTGCTCCCGGTGCAGCCGGAAATGCATCTTCGGAGGATTTGGTCAATATGCTGCATCAAATGGGCATTGAGACTGATGTGAACC
>JAQZBM010000254.1 GCA_029238945.1 Clostridia bacterium | reverse complement strand
GGCCTCGACAGCATTCTTTCTAATTGTAATATCCCTGGCTATAATAATAATTCCGTGGCTGTTTCCACCCTTATTATCTACAGATACCCTGGTCAAATTGTAGATAGTTTTGTTTCCATCCTTATCCGACAGTGCCATTTCATCAGATTGCATACTGCCGTTTTCATAATCAGCAAAAGGATTATCGAAGCCTTCCGTCAAAAGCTTGATGTCCTTGTCAGTCTTCCACTTATACTCTGATTCCGGAAGGCTCATCAGACTGACTGCAGCTTGATTCGCCTCCAGCCATCTTCCGTTTACATCCTTGAAATATACTACATCGGGCATTCCATTTATTAGTGTTCTGAGCACCTGCTCCTTATAGCTTAAATCAGCTTCCGCCTTTCTTCGGCGTTTTATGTTTATCAGCAGCAGCATGTTTATAAAGAGCAGTAAACAAATAAATAACATAACAAATCCAAATATTGTACTGACAGGCAGGTTATAGGAGCTTATTGATTTATTAATTATCCTGCTTCCCTTTGGAAGCTTTGACCTGCTTATGCCAAAGCTTATCAGCTCGTTATAATCAAAGACAAACTTTGTATCTGTATAATGTATAGGCTGCAGCTCATCTATGCTTTTTCCATCCAGAAGTGCCAAAGCCATTTTGGCAGCAGTATCTCCATGAAATCCGGCATCGCTCACCTTGCTTCCTATAACACCCTCGTCCATAAAATAATCACTTGCAGAATAGACAGGCAACTCAGTAAGCTTTGTTATCATAGATATTGTTTCAGCTGTGGAAAGAAACCTTCCTTCATCATTTTTGAAAAAGGCAGGGGTCAAAACCACCGCAGAGTCGTTGCTAAGTCTCGTTAATTCCACCAAAATATCATTAATATATTCTGAGTTTTCTATTTTAAATGTGATGCTTGGATATTTCTCAGCAGCATTCATTATATCCTTGGCAAGAACCTTTCCAAGAGTAGTCTGGTCATTAATTAC
Organism: Clostridia bacterium; assembly: GCA_029238945.1. Lineage (GTDB taxonomy): Bacteria > Bacillota > Clostridia > Lutisporales > Lutisporaceae > GWB2-37-7. The sequence continues at coordinate 3,190 of JAQZBM010000254.1, read as the reverse complement.
ATATATCTGTTTTATGTTAGGATGTATAGTCCTGATTGTGTTTACAATTTCACCAAAGCCCATATCTTCTATAATGCCTGTCATATTTTCCATTGCTGTGACCTCATCATCGGCAAGGTCATTGACTCCGCAAAAAACTACAGGTACACCGGGAAACAAGTCATCACGGTACTTCGTAAGAAATCTGTATGCATCATCATCACTGGCGATTATCACATCATACTTTCTTTCGGAATACTTGTACTTGTATAGCTCATACAGCTTATTAAAATATTGCTCATCATTAATATGCTTTGAGTTTAAATAATCAATCTCAATACTGCTGTTGCTGTTGCTCTCATTGAACCTTTTTTCGACAGCAGCAACTATATCATCTGTCCACCGGTAACCCTCATTATACGAGTTTAACAAAAGAATGCTCTTTTTGGATGAAGTTGTCTCCTCTCCAAAAACAATCTCTGCAGTTCCGTACATTACAATTAAAAAAATGATTAATACTGAAATAATCAATTTTCTAAACATAAGCAGCCCCCGAAAACCCAATTTTTATCTCTAATGTATATTATTACATAAATTTGTCATTCAGCCAATATAATTGTTAAAAAAGAACCCCACCCATCAAAAGCAGCTAAAGCTGCTGATGGGTCCCGGGAACCTTGTTATATTCATAATTATGAAAAAAACTGCAGCTTTGCGCTGCAGTTTTTCGTTATCTTGCTACTATGTTTACCAGTCTGTTTTTTATCACTATAATTTTTGCTATTTGCTTGCCTTCAAGCATAGGCTTGACTTCTTCATTTTCCATCACCATTTTCTCTATTTCCTTCTGTTCTGCTGCTGATGGAATCTCCATTCTGCCCTTCACCTTGCCGTTAACCTGGATAGCGATTTCTACCATATCCTTTACCAGCGCCTTTTCATCCCAAGCAGGCCATTTCTGATTGAATACTGAGTAGCCTCCGCCAAGCTTCTCCCACATTTCTTCTGCAAAGTGCGGTGCAAATGGTGCAAGAAGCTTAATCATATCCTCGACACAAGTTTTCATAAATGCAATGTTTTTATTCAGAGCATCTGAGTCATATTTATAAAGAGCATTTAAAAACTCCATTATCTTTGCTATAGAAGTATTGAACTGAAATACCTCAGCATCCTTTGTAACGCTCTTTATAGCAAGGTTTCTCACATAGTCCAGTTCCTTTTCATCCTTGCTCATATCGCTTCTTCCCTGTTGTCCCGCAAGCTCTGCCGCTCTTTCAACCATTCTTTCCACTCTTCCGGCAAACCTTGACATAGCCTTTATACCGTCATCGCTCCATGGGCCGCCCTCAATATATGAGAAGCCAAATGCCAGGTACATTCTGAATACGTCTGAACCATACTCATCAATATATATATCCGGAGATATTACATTACCTCTTGATTTACTCATCTTGAAGCCGTCCGGTCCAAGTATTGTACCTTGATGTACAAGAGACTTAAAGGGCTCGTCAAAGTTCAGATAGCCGGCATCTCTCAGTGCCTTGGTTATAAATCTTGCATAAAGCAGATGCATTGCCGCATGCTCAGCGCCTCCGATATATTTATCTACGGGCAGCATCTCATTTATCCATTTCTTGTCGAAGGGCTCCTCACTGTTTTTGTTGTCAGGATATCTCAAGTAGTACCACGAAGAGCATACAAAGGTATCCAATGTATCAGGATCCCTCTTTGCAGGGCCTCCGCAATGAGGACAGGTAGTATTCATGAACTCCTCGCTCTTCTTCAGAGGTGACTCTCCGTCCGGTTTAAATTCTACATCATAAGGAAGCATTACCGGCAAATCCTTCTCCGGTACCGGGACAGCGCCGCATTTCTCACAGTGTACAACAGGTATAGGCGAGCCCCAGTATCTTTGTCTGGAAACCAGCCAGTCTCTTAGTCTGTAGTTGATTTTTAGCTGACCCTTATTGCTTTCTTCCAGCTTTTTAACTATATTGATTTTGCCCTCTTCCGAGGTAAGTCCGCTGAATTCTCCGCTGTCTACAATTATACCGTAATCTGCAAAGGGAAGAGCATCCTCTACGCCTTCAGTTCCCTTTACCACTCTCTTTATGGGAAGATTGAACTTTGCAGCAAACTCATAGTCTCTGTCATCATGTGCAGATACTGCCATAACGCAGCCTGTTCCGTAGCTTGCAAGTACATAGTCTGCTATCCAGATTTGAACCTTCTCACCGGTTATAGGATGAATAGCATAGGCTCCCGTAAATACCCCTGTCTTCTCCTTAGTAGTTGAGAGTCTTTCTATTTCATTAATTTTCTTAGTTGCATTCTGATACTCAGCAACTGCTGCTCTATATTCATCAGTAGTTATCTGCTGCACCAGTTCATTTTCAGGTGCAAGCACTACATAGGTTACTCCCATCAAGGTGTCTGCCCTTGTTGTAAATACCTTGAAGCTGATATCCTTGCCGTCAACCTTGAACTCTATTTCTGCACCCTCTGACCTTCCAATCCAGTTTGTCTGTATCTTCTTTGTCTTCTCAGGCCAATCCAAGTCTTCCAGTTTATCCAACAGCTCCTGCGCATAATCTGTTATCTTGAAGAACCATTGTGTCAGATTCTTCTTGGTAACCTCTGTCTCACATCTTTCGCAATGGCCGTCAACTACCTGTTCATTTGCCAATACGGTATTACATTTAGGGCACCAGTTTACAGGTGCTTCCTTCCTATATGCAAGACCATTCTTATACAATGTCAGGAAAAGCCATTGAGTCCATTTATAGTACTCGGGTACGCAGGTTACAACCTCATAGTTCCAGTCAAACATGGCTCCCATTTCCTTAAGCTGTCTTTCCATAGTTGCAATGTTCTGCATTGTTGAGTCATGGGGATGTATCCCTGTCTTTATTGCATAGTTTTCTGCTGGAAGACCGAATGCATCAAAGCCCATAGGCTGGAATATTTCATGGCCCTGCATTCTCTTCATTCTGGCCCAGGAATCACTTAATCCGTAGTTGTACCAGTGCCCTGCATGCAGCTTCGCACCGGATGGATAGGAGAACATCTCCAATACATAAAGCTTTTCTTCTTTTTTCTCGGGATGAAACTTATATAATTCAGTATCCTCCCATACCTTCTGCCATTTACGATCTGTTTCCTTTGAATATGGCATATAAAACACTCCTTTCGATTATACAACGATAAATTC
>JAQZBM010000025.1 GCA_029238945.1 Clostridia bacterium | reverse complement strand
AGACATTATGCGCACTACGTTGGCGTTCTCTCCCAATATCTTAGCTCCGCCCATATCGCCGCTGCTGCCCTTCAGCTTGTCTATAAAGTTTACAAAGTTAAACAAACCCTTCAGACTGGTTTCCTCAAACTGTCTCGCCTTCTCGAAAAGCAGCTTCAGGTTTGCCTGTCTTTGTATTCCTCCCGGCATTGCACTGGCATAGCTGAAGTACCCTGTATCGCTGTAGAGGTACCATATTAACTCTGCGGTGGACAGCTGCATAGACTTATCTCTCCAAGTCCCAAGCCTTGCGAGGAATTCTCTTGCCTTGGCGCTGCCTTCCTCCTGTAGCTCCCCATACTTCTCCATAGCCTCAAATAAGGAGGCTTCCTTATCAGTTACCCTGATATCTATAAGCTCCTCAGGCGTAAAGCTCCCTATGGGAGAACGAAGCACTGCCAGAAGCGGTATATCCTGAATAGGGTTGTCTATTATCTGCAAAAGGGACATCATGGTAGAAATCTCTGTAGTATTCAGATATCCGCTTCCCGTATCTGCGTATACCGGAATATCATGCCGCGATAGCTCCTCGACAAATACATCCACCCAGTTCTTGGTGCTTCTCATAAGTATTACTATGTCGCTGTATTTAAGCAGTCTATATCCGCCTTCTCCCTCATCAAATACCACAAAAGGCCTTTCCCTATTGCTGCTTATCAGAGACTTAATCTTATCCGCTGCAGCCACAGCCTCGCACCTTACGGAGTCCATATCCTCCAGCTCTTCTGCAGCCTGCTCTGCGTCTCCGGCTTCATCCTCTTCCTCCTGTGCAGCTTCTACGGACTCAGCCACTGCTCCCATATCTATTATGTTCAGCTCTACAGGCCCGCCCGCTTCCATAGCCGCATCATCAGGCGCCTGATAAGACGCCCCTAGGTTCAATGCCTCTGTGTCGTTGTAGTCCAGCTCACCGATTGTTTCATTCATCAGCAGCTTGAATACAAAGTTTGTCGCATCCAGAACCTCCTTGCGGCTGCGGAAGTTCTTGTTCAGCAGGATTTTCCTCTCCGAGCTGCCCTCTTGGTCCGAATATGTAGTATATTTGCTTTTAAAAAGCTCTGGTTTTGCCTGTCTGAATCTGTATATGCTCTGCTTTATATCCCCTACCATGAATATGTTGGGTTTATCAACAGGCACTCTGGAAATCATTTTCAGTATTACTTCCTGTACCTCGTTGCTATCCTGATACTCATCTATGTATATCTCTTCAAATCTGTTTCTGTATGCCAAAGCCGCTTCTGAAGGGACAGTTTCACCATTCTCCGACTCAGCAGCCAAAATCTTAAGACAGTAATGCTCCAAGTCGTTGAAGTCTATCATTCCCTTTTGCTTTTTCTTCATCCTATATTTCTCGTGAAAATCAGCTACCAGTCTTAATAAGCTGTCAAACATGGGATACAGGTATGAAAGCTCTGCCGTTACTCCTTCGGAGTCAGCGTAGATAATATCATCCTTCAGGGTGTTCAGCTTCTTCTTTATCTTGTTTCTGATATCCTGTACCTGCTCCTGTCTGTTCTTGTCCACGTCCTTGCCGCATCTGCCTAGCTTAAGGAATTCCACAGCCTGGAAGGCATTGAAAAGCTCATCCCAAGTGTTCTCCCCCCCGCAGTTCTTTAATAGCAGCTCCACAAGGGCTATATCGTTGGCAAAGGCTTCACTGTAAGGCAGCAGTCCCTCTGCTCTTTTGATTATCTCCAAAGCCTCCCGAAGCTGTACCAAATATCCCTCCAGCTCGAGGCTTATACTCTTTTTTAGTATCTTAGCGTATTTAGTAGTACCAAAATCGGAACAATCTGCAAGCTCCAGTTGTTTTACAGCATCCTGCATCCACTTCATAGGCCAAGGATGGCTTTGTATGAAGCTGTAGAGATTCAGCACTATTTCCTGCAAGGCCCTGTCATCCCGGCTGCCTCCATATGAGTCCAGCAGCCTGAAAAAGTCCTTGTCATAATATTCTTCCTCATATCTTTGCTCAAACAGCTCCTCCAAAGCCTCCAGCTTCAGAAGCACTGCCTCTGTTTCATCAGCTATCTTAAAGCCGGGCTCCAAATCCACAGCTTGGAAGTTGCTTTGTATTACCTCCAGACAAAAGCTGTGGATGGTAGTGATGCTTGACTTCCCCAGCAGTGTAAGCTGTCTTTGCAGACTCTTGGACTCAGGCTGCTCCTCTAAAAGCTTGTTTATCGCCTTGCCTATTCTCTCTCTCATTTGAGAGGCGGCAGCCTTTGTAAAGGTAACCACCAGCAGCTTGTCTATATCCAGCGGATTTTCATCGGCGGTAATCTTCCTTGTTATCCTCTCTACCAGAACAGCAGTCTTACCGGCTCCGGCTGCCGCTGCAATCAGCAGATTGCTTGTACCTGCAGTTATGGCACTGTACTGCTCCGGTGTCCACTTGCCATGACTCATTCTGCGTCACCGCCTTTTCCTGTTTTACTCAAACTCAGCATTTCCCAAACCTCGCTGTCCTTTTTGTCCTGCAGGTTTCTGTATTTGTTGCCGTTTAACCTGGTGTCAAACTGGCAAATAGACATATAGCTGCAGTAGCTGCAGGGAGTTGCTTTCTTTTTCTTATATGGACTTATGGCAATACTGCCGTTTATTATTTCCTCTCCCAGACCTGCAAGCAAAGACTTTACATGCCGTCTCAGCATGGCGAACTGCTCTATGCTTGCAGCAGATGAGCGTCCCAAGGTCTGATCCTTGTTTATTCTTGCAGGGATTATGTCAGAGTCTCCGTCAATATTCTCATCCATACTCTTAACGAGCTCAACGTTGGAGAGCACCAGCCCCTTCATTTTCAACTGCTTCATTATGGTCTTCTCTATTTTCTCGGTATCCGATTCTCTTCCCCCTCTTATTATGGGGTCATCAAGCTTGAAGTACAGCATTCCGGCAGGTATCACCGGTCCCTCAATGCCGTGGCCTCCCTTCTCAGTCAATGCATCAAGATATGTAACAAGCTGTATGGACAATCCGTCATATATATCCGAGAGCTTGAACTTCTTGCTGCCGGATTTATAGTCTATAACCCGCACGTAGGTGCCGTCTCCTGTCTTCATGGTATCTATCCTGTCTATTCTGCCGTTCAGTATGATTTTCTCTCCTGAGGTCAGCTCTATTGTAATAGGCGGCAGCTTCTCGTTTATTCCAAAGCCCAGCTCATGGCCCAAAGGCTCAAATTTACTTCTTCCGATGTGCTGTGCAATAACCCAGACAGATTTCCCTGCCACACGCTTCAGCCTCTCTGCTATATATCTGTACCGCTTAGAGCTGTTGAAGGCATTGCCCGGCAGCTCTGCAAGCAGCTCATCCACCAATCTTTCCACCGTTGCCATACACCAATCCTTCTCAAGGCCTCTCCAGCTTATGTTTTCCTCCTGCAGAAGATCGCAGAAGCGTTCAATGACCTTATGCAGGAAGCTTCCCATGTCAGGAGCTGAAAGCTGGAAGGTTTGCCTTTCCTTTGCCTTAAGCCCGTACTGCACATAGTAAGCAAAAGGGCAGCTGGCATATTTCTCAAACCTTGATATACTGGAGTAAATGTTGCTGCCGTACAGCTTACGTACTCTTTCTTTCCTTATGCCCTCTGCTTGATTTGTATAATTAAAGGCAGTAAGCGCTCTTTCACACTTTTCCTTCCATTGCTGCTGGTTCTGAAACCAGTTGTATGCATCCTTCCAGATATCGTCTATCTGAATGCCCTCCAAGTGCTGTCTCATGCTGGTAATGAGGCGGTTGAAGGCAGGTGCCGGTGCAGATATATGCTGCAGCTCATTCTCCTTGTGCATTTCTATATCATTGCAAGAGGCAAGCTCCGGGAACAGTCTGTGCAGCTTGGATATCACCATGGACTGCCTTTGAGTGCCTCCATCGATATCAGCTATGGAATAACTGATTCTCAAATAGTCTGATGGAGTGGTAAGGGTGGTGTAGACCATAAACTGCTGTTCAAAAGCTCTGCTGGTTGTATCCTTTGCAAGCTCTATACCCTGTTCTGCCAGAATTATCCTGTCACTATCAGTCAATATTCCGTCATCCTTTATCATGGATGGGAATACCCCTTCATTGGCACCTATAACATATAACGCCTTTACATTATGGCTCTTTGTCCTCTCTATACTTCCTACCAAAACCTGCTCAAGAGCTGGTGGTATAAGACCTATCTCATATTCCTCCAGACCAGCCGAAAGAATCTCCTCAAATTTATCTATATTAAGGACCTCATCCTTCATTACCTCCACCACTTGGTCCAAAAGCTCCATAATTATATTCCAGATTTGACCGTATTCATTTGCCAGGTCAAGCTGCTTACTCTCTTTGAACTGCTCTACCATCTGTTCTACACGTTCTGGCACCTGAAGCTCAACCAGATACTCAAAAAGTGCAGTACAAAGCACAGCCGCATTATTTTTGCCCTTTATCTTGTCATAGAGATTTATAAGGGGCTGTGTGACAGCTCTTCGTATTTGATTGATGCGCTGCAGCATAGTCTTCTCATACTCTGTAGGTTCTCCTCCGTCATAATTTGGGCGGAAGCTCCACTCCTCATCCTTAGTCCACCTGCTGCCTCTTACTCCGCTGGCCATTACATAGTTCTCAATATAGTCAATATCTCTTTTTTCTATACCTGTAAGCCCGGTTTTCAGATATCTGAAAACTGACTCATAGCTCCAATTCTCTGTAAATATCCTCAGGGCATTTGTGATGAGCTGCGCAAGAGGGTGCGAAACCACATCCCTTTTGCTGTCTATGAAGCAGGGTATGCCGTACTCGGCAAATATAGCCTGTACAAGCTTCTGGTAGCCCGTCAGATTGCCGGTAACTACAGCTATGTCGCCAAAATCCATACCGCAATCCCGGCATAGTCTCAATATATCTCCGGCAGTGCTTTCTACCTCACTGTAAATATTGGATGCCATATATACACTGATATTCTGTGTCGGCTGCTTATATTGCTTATAGCTGTAGCGATATAGGTTTTCCTCCAAGTGCTTCAGCTCTTTATGATACTTGCCGCTCGGAGTATTATTCAGATTTATAGGTTTCTCTGTATGTACGTTTTCCCGTTTTGCCAGCTCTATCAAACGCGCTGCCGCATTCTGCGTCGGGCTGAACACATTTATATCGTCTATTTCGGTATAATCCACCAGACAGTCTGTACAAAGGGCGACATTCATCATGTCAGCCTTCTTCATGAGCTTTCCTATTACGGAATACTCCTGTGGTGTAAAGCCCGAAAACTCATCTATGTAAAACTCCGCTCCATCAAACAAATCACAGCCGTCCAGCTTTTGATTGAGCATGGTCAAATCATCATCAGTATCTATGTACTTGCTGTGCAGTATGTTCTCAAACTCCTCATATATCAAGGCAATATCGCTAAGCTTGTTGGATAGCATGACGTTGGATTCCCGATGACTTTCAGAAGCCTGCATCAGTATTTCTGTAGTCAGTGTATACCTTTTAAGCTCGCTTATTGTTCTGTTCAATGTATTTATAAAGCCCTTCTTGTGTGCAGTGCGTGCATATACCTTCAGTTCGTCCCTGTGCTTCTCAACAGCTCTATACAAAAGCATTGATTTTCCTGCAGAGTTTATATGAGTATGTACCGCTCCGCCCACCGAGGCGAATACTCTGTATGCAAGCCTTCTGAAGCTTAGTACCTCTACTCCGTTTATGCCGCTGCCTCCCAGCTCCCGCACCAGACGCTGCTCCGCCTGTAATGAGAACTGCTCAGGTACAATAATTATAAATTGTCCTCCCGGCTTTTCCTTAAGCTTCTGCTTTATGTCTCTCAGACAAAAAGTGCTCTTGCCGCTGCCTGCCCTGCCGTAAATTATGCGCAGACTCATATAATTCACCACCTACTCTGTTCTTAATGTATATTATAGCATATCAGATAAGGGACAAAGAAGCGTTGTGAAGCGTTGGGGACGGTTCCCAACGCTTCACAATTTCACTTCTTATTCCACCCTAAGGTTAATTCTATGAACTGTGCTTTTACTAACTCCAAGCAGATTACTAATCTGACTATGACTTAGTTTACTTTCCTGCAACAGCTTATTAGTTATACCTTCCAAATATGCCGGATTTTTTAGAACTTGCTTTCTATCTATTAATCCTGTTTCTTCAAAATACTTTGATATAATTTCCTGTCCTCTTTCTAATCGTGACTTTTGTAAATCTTCATCTATTTCCAGATACTCGTTAATATCATATTGCTTATGGAACTCTGCAAACTGACTTAAACTATTTGAAAAGTATCCTAGTATAAAATCCTTTTGCTGAGTTCCTATTGTTAAATTTTCATTCATATACTCATTGTAGCTGCTCCACTGATAGTCTGAACAAGATTTAACCATTTTAGCTTTTACGGGATTATTATGTATATACCTTATTACTTGCAGCAGGTACTTTTCATCAGTAATGATTTCACTTTTATAGCGGTCTTGGAAGACATGTCCGACTCGATCTCCACAAAAGTTAAATTTCATAGCATACTTAATATTTGTGCTTTTTATTGCTTTAGCTAAATCGCTAAGTTCTGCTTTTATTACAATATGAACATGATTATCCATAAGGCAATAAGCTGCAATATCTATCAACAAATCTTCTTCTTGCTTTATAATACAATTTAGAAAATCTGCCTTTTGCTCATTCCTATTAAAAATATTTTCTCTATTATTACCCCTCATCATTACATGGTAATAGCCCGTTGGACTAAAATTTCTTGCTTGTCTTGGCATATCACTCACCTCTGATAAAATTGTACCATTATATTCCAAAGGGGTAAAGTTGAAGCGCCAAGAACCGTCCCTAGCGCTTCAAAAGCCCCTTTGCATTGTGCAAAGGGGCTTTTATCAATTATACTACAGGTTACTACTTAAGTCTTTCTTCATAAGCGTCTATCATTCTCTTTACCATTTCGCCGCCGATTTTGCCTGCGTCATGTGCTCTGATGTCGCCGTTGTAGCCTTGCTTAAGATTGATACCTAATTGTCCTGCAACTTCCATTTTGAATCTGTCCAGTCCTGCTCTTGCTTCCTTTCTTGCCATGTATTTTCACCTCCTGTAAAAGTTATATGTATTTTGAGGTTGTAGTTATATTTTGATTAGTTTTCATAATATTACTCATGTAATTGTTGGAGGTGCTGGAATTCTTTTTTTCTATATTCAATGATTTACTCAGCCATTGATTTAAGAGCCTTCACTGTGTTCAGGATGGCAAGGTGACAAAAGAAAAAAATCAGCAGGCATTGTTTTCAATGTCTGCTGAGTCAATTGCACGGTTATTTATTTTCTGTCTTCTCTACGGCTTCCTTAACTGCTTCTGCCGGTTTCATGCTTTTGTTGAAAATATCCATCAGATTTACGCCGGTCAGAGCATTTACTGTCTCTGGCAGTGTGGAGAGGATATCTGTGACATAGCCGGAGACCTTTGCTGCACCCTTGCCTTCGCCGCTGCCGCTGTCAACTATAACAATCTTTTCTGTCTTTGACAATGGTTCAGCTATTGCTTTTGCAAGCTCAGGCAGCTTCTCTATAATCATTTGGCTTACAGCTGCATCGTTGTACTGTTTGAAAGCCTCTGCCTTCTTCATCATGGCCTCAGCTTCCGCCATACCTTTTTCTCTTATGATTTCTACCTCTGCCATACCTTCTGCACGTTTTGCTTCTGCAATCGCATTACCTCTAAGCTTGATGGCTTCGGCTTCTGCCATGGCGTTTTGAATTTCTTTGTATTTATCTGCTTCTGCCTGCTTTTCCTTGCTGTATTTCTCAGCATCTGCTAGCTTAAGTATTGTAGCATCCAGTTCCTTCTCTTTACGAGCAGCTTCTTGTTCTGCAAGCTCTATTTCCTTTTGCTTTCTGACGATTTGAACCTGCATTTTCTCTTTTTCAACTTCCTGCTGAACCTTGCTGGCTTCTATTTCATATGCAAGGTCGGCCTTTGCCTTTTCTGTCTCCTGGTCCTTCCTGTAGGCTTGAACCTTCAGTTCCTTTTCCTTGCTGGATTCAGCTATTTGAGTTTCTGCTATGAGTCTTGCAGCCTCTCCTAGTCTGTTTGCCTCAGCTGTCTGAATCTTTGTCTCCTTGTTGGCTTCTGCTTCAGCTATCTGCGCATCTCTCTTAACCTCAGCAATTCTCTTTTTACCAAGAGCTTCTAGATATCCATTTTTGTCACTTATGTCTCTGATTGTAAAGGCTTTTATCTCCAGGCCCATCTCAGCCAAATCTAAAGCCGCAACCTCTTGAACCTGTGAAGCAAACTTCTCTCTGTCCTTGTAGATTTCTTCCACGGACATTTTGGAAATGATTTCTCTAAGCTTACCTTCCAATACGTCCTTGGCAGTGTCTTTGATAACTATAATTGTCTCTTTTTCCCTGCCTGTATTGAACTGCTCAACAGATGCTAATATTGACTCCTTGTCTGATTTAACCTTTATAACCGCTACACCATCTGCTGTGATGTCAACCCCTTGCTCTGTCAAAGCGCCGTCAGTTCTTACTTCAATCTTCATGTTCTCCAGGGATATCTGGTCTGTCTTTTCCAGAAGAGGAATTACAAATCCACCGCCGCCTGAGATGACTCTTTTCTTAAGACCGGTCACTACCAGGGCTTTATCCTGTGAAACCTTTCTCCACATTGTCAGTACTGCCAGTATCAATAAGAATATGACACCCAGTATGGTCAGTACAATTGGTAATGTTCCTGATAAAAAATCCATTTACATACTACCTCCCTTTACTTCTTTTACGTAGAACACGTTTTTCTTGATATCTATAATAACTACAGGTACACCTTTGGAAACCTCGGCTCCGTCGATGGATTTAGCCGGTGCACTGTAGGTATTACCACCTACTGAGTAATGTATTTTACCGAAGCTGCCGCCCTTCATAGGAAGCGCTGCATATGCCAAGCCCCCTATTAGCTCAGCCTGTGAAACTGCACTGGTATTTTGCGCTCTGTAAAGAGGAACCACAATAAAGCGGTACAGTAAATAGGAAATCATAAAGCCTATTGCTGCAGACAGCACTAAAGAAATTAATGCACTGTAGCCGTTCTTCAGCAGTATCATGCCCGTTCCCCCGAATACAGTCACAAATGCTGCGATGGTTATGGGCTTTAAAGGTGATACCGTGGCGCCGGACAAATCGCCATCAACATCAATATCACCATCGATATCTATATCCATGTCGACGTCGACATCGACATCCACATCTCCATCCACCCCTGCAAAATCCAGTAAATGTCCCAGAATAAAGCTTATAACCGTGTAAAAGACTCCTGTGTAGAAACAAACCTGAAACAGTAAAAGCATTCCAATCACTCCTTATTTCAGTTTAGCACAGTAAACTGCGACCCTTATATTTCTATGCCGACGGTCCAAGTAATATTATTTTACCATCCTTTTCCACAATCACAAAATCCAATATCCGCCAAACCTCTTCTATGTAAGTTCATTGGCTTACTTGCTATTAAGCGATTATGCAGTATTTAATACTGTGTATCACTACATTTATTATTGTATATTAAATTAACATATACTTCAAGGTCTGCCTGAACATCATTTAAACACACCATTGCCATATTTTGATATTAAGTCTATATCTCTTCATATATCGCCCTTTATCTATTAATATATCGTATTATTGTAATTTTCCTCTTGTAATAAAGTATTAAATACTGTATTATAAAGTTGAGGTGATTATTATGGAAGCAAAGGAAAAAAGCTTCGATGATATTATTAAGGAATTGCATTTGACAGATGAGATAAAGCTAAATGATATACCAAAGCTTGACCTCTATGTAGAGCAGGTAATAGGCTTTATAGAGGAGCATATGAGTCATGTGAAAAGAAATGAGCAGGATAAGCTTATAACCAAGACTATGGTAGGTAATTATACGAGAGACGGAGTACTAATGCCCTCTAAAAACAAGAAGTATAACAGAAGCCATATAATCATGCTTATACTCATTTACAATCTGAAGCAGATATTGTCCATAGAGGATATAAAGACTTTGTTCAGCCCTATAATGAAGGATATGAGTACCACAAGCGATGATGTCATACCCCTGGAGGATATTTATTCTGCCTTGCTGGAGATAAAGTCCGATGAGCTGGAAGGCTTCGATGAACTGGTATATGAGAAATACAAGCTTATACAAGACAAGCTGGAGAATGTGGCGACTAAGGATAAGGATATAGCAGAAATCTTTCTGACAGTTATAATGCTGGTGGCACAGGCAAATGCACAGAAAAGGCTGGCAGAGAAGCTTATAGATAAATATTTCAAGATATAAAACGAAAGAAACATTGCACGCTCTGATATGGGCGTGTTTTTTTATGTTATTATATATTTAGTAATATTTTCCCAAATATTTTATTTTCTACCGAACCTTTTTCTAATCCATTGTGTATATTGGATGCTATGTATACATGAGCACAGCATTTGCGGGAGGGATTTCATTGGACAAAGGAATTTCCAAAGAGACAGCAGAGGTGATTTTCAACAATCATCATGCTTATGTGTTTAGGATTGCTCTTTTTCTTACAAAATCAAAAGCCTTAGCTGATGATATAACACAGGAAACCTTCCTGCAGATATTCAGAAAGTATCATACCTACGACGCAAGAAAGCCTATAGAACCATGGGCTTATAAGATTACCCTGAATATCACACGCAACACCTTGCGCAAGCAAAGATGGCTAAGCTTCACAGATCAGCTTCCTGAGCACGCTGCCAATGACGATACTGAGGACATAATATTGAGGAATGAAGAGGAAGCCATCTTGTGGGAGGCTGTGAATTCATTGACTCAAAAGAGCAAGGAAGTGATTGTACTGCATTATTATGCCGATATGAAGCTTAATGATGTGGCAGAAATCCTAGGTATTCCTCTGGGCACATGCAAATCCAGGCTCAATACGGCATTGACAAGGCTGAACAAATATCTGACAAATACAAACTTCATTATGGGAGGTTTAGAACATGAATAAACTGCTCAAGGGGTTAGCACTCCTTTCTATACTATTGCTCGTGGGCTGTACAAAAGCCCAACCGGTTGTTGAAACGGAAGCAAAACCAAGTATTTCAAGGTATCCGTCAGCAATTTTTTTTGGAGATCTTCACGGTAAGCTTGATGCCCTGCCTAAGTATGACCCGAATTCAAGCGAAAATTGGCAGGTGGATATCAGAAGTGCAGATTTATCTTCATTAGACTTGCAGGACAGCTTATATGACTTGCTGCATGCAGACTTTGACAGTGTAACAAGGTGGCCGGATAAATTGCCTCAAGGCTTTGACCCAGCTCAAATAATGGAGCTGGGTAAAGATCCGGGTTTAAATATCAGAGAGCTTCATAAACAGGGCATAACAGGCAAGGGCGTAAGTATTGCAATAATTGACCAGCCCCTGCTGGTAGACCACAAAGAGTATGTCGATAGAATACAGCTCTATGAAGAGATAAACATCCGCAGAAACGCAGAAGCGCAAATGCACGGTCCTGCTGTGGCATCAATCGCTGTCGGCGAGACAGTAGGTGTTGCCCCTGAAGCAAAGCTTTACTATATTGCTCAAATGAATGGAGCTTATAAGGATGGTTCATTTGATTGGGACTTTACAAGCTTGGCAAAGTCCATTGATAGAATTCTGGAGGTTAATAAGAGTTTGCCCAAGGACAAAAAAATAAGAGTCATATCTATTTCTGTGGGCTGGAGCCCTGAGCAAAAGGGATATAAGGAAGTGACAGAAGCAGTCGAAAATGCCAAGAAAGCAGGCATCTTTGTAGTTTCATCCTCATTGCAGGAGACTCATGGGCTTAGGTTTCAAGGATTAGGAAGAGATAGCTTAAGCAACCCCAATGATTTCAATGCATACAAACCCGGCGAATTCTGGGCGAAGAGATATTATGACGACCCAAGCAGATTAGCACAGGATACACTGTTGGTTCCCATGGACTCAAGGTGTACGGCAAGTCCGACAGGCAAAGAAGACTACGTGTTTTACTCATCAGGAGGCTGGAGCTGGTCCATACCATATATCGCAGGCTTATATGCCCTATCCTGCCAAGCAGACCCAAGCATTACCCCGGATGTGTTCTGGCAAAAGGCACTTGATACAGGTAAAACCATCGACATTTTGAAGGATGGAAAAACATATAAATTCGGCAAAATTGTTGACCCTGTTGAACTAATTAAGAGCCTTGAAAAATAGTACCCTGAGTTTAGCATAAAGGAGGGTGTATATGAAACAATCCGAAAATGAAATAAACAGCGTTATTAAAGGTGCTCTTGGCAAGGCTGCACCGGGTACTTCCTTCGAAGCGTTATGGGATATGTACAGCAGCAAGAGTCAAGTAAGAGCAAAGTTCAAAAGAGCAGCCATGATACCGTTAATAGCCGTTTTCACACTGTTTGCCTGCTTTACAATAGGCTATGCAGGCTTGTCGCGAATGACAGACAATACTGATTTGCCCTTTGTGGACGATCCTGCTGTTATAGGTAAATGGGAGGCAGTAGATTTTGTGGCAGATATAGAAGACTTTGATCCGGATAGGCTGGCCAGTGATGATTTATATCTCAGAAGCCTGGTGTTTATCAAAGAGGGAAGAATGCTTAATCGTTCGGAAGGCGGCATTCTTAGCAACGCTCCAACTACATGGACGAAGGGAACAATAATAAATGATATCTCAAAGACTGCAAGCAAATACCAGATAAAAGATATGAATGACGGCAAGTATATGTTTGTGGAGTGGAAAAGCGGCGACTATATATTCAGACTGTTAAAGCCCGATTATTATGTGCTTAGGCAGGTTGATAGCGAAGATTATTCAGGCTATGAGGTTCAAAGAAAAGAAGATGAGATTGACTATCCCTTTGTAGACAACCCCGAAATGATTGGACGATGGGTAAGCGTTGACTTTGTAGAAGACATCGACAGCTTTGACCCGGAAAAGCAGAGCTATCAGGAGGAGCTTTCATTAAAGGAGTTAAGGCTGCTTAAGAATGGGAAGGTAAAGTCAGAAAACCTGTATGGCGATGTTTTGGATTCTACACTTAGCTGGACCGGAGACTTAATAATCAGTCAGAAAAGAGTAACTGCAAGCAAATGCATTATTAAAGAAATAAACAGCGAGACATACATGTTCTTTGAGTGGAAAAGCGGCGACTACACCTATAGGGGAATGCAGCCCCAATATTACGTGCTTAAGAAGCTGGAATAAGTAAAAGAAGCCCTGCTTTTTCAAATGTATTCCGCAATTTATAAATCGGCATAAAGTACTGATTATTTAAGGTGTAGAAGCATTAGTGAGATTTATATATCAACAAAGTTTACGCTAAATTCACTATACTTTATATTTCTTGTAAGCATATTCGGGCTTTTCTAAATGAAAATTCCAAATATGCTCTTTTTATTGCACTATAAAATAATCGCACCTCCTTATCTATATATACGTAAATTAAAGTGTACTTTTTTAACGCTTTCTTCATTCATATCTTGAAATATTCCATATATTATCATATAATGTAAATATATGGAATGTATTATAATTTTAAGTTACATATCAATAATGTTGAGTGAAAAGGCAGGTGTAATATGGACAAGCTTCTTGTATCTTCATTAAGAAATTTACCAATTGAAATAAAGCATAATGGTATAAGTCATTTTTGCAATTCTGAGGATGGATACATTGATATCTCATTTACTAAAAATACTCCAATAACAGATGAAAATGTAATATCTATCGGATATAAAGGACATATAGTGATGGAAATAAATCTGCTAAGCACAAAAGAACTATGCGATAAAGTGAAGCTAGTTAATGGAATTACAGCTCGAGGATTTAACGAAAATCAGAGAGGCGAACTTTACCCTGTTAATCCTACAAGAGTTTTTTACATTAATGATAGTTTTATCGTATTATTTCTTGAATTAAATAACATAACATCAGATTTCCCTATCAATGTAGAATTAATAAATAATTGTGAAATAGTATACTCACACTTTGATATAATTCCTGCATCCTTACAAAACGATGGACACAAAACATATATTCACACTATAAAAATCGATAAGGATTCTCTTCCCCATAATAAAAGTAGCATTTTGAATTTTAATCTATCAGTAAAAACCATTACCATTAATACAATATATGAACAACAGATTGCTATAAATTGTATTGAAACTAGGCCTAACAGATATTCACAACAATCAAATATCAGTTCAGGTTATAATTTCAATATAAATTTATAAATATTATAATAAAGAGGAGGAAATGATATGCCGAGAATAAACCATAGAACAACAAACGAAAGGGCTAGCCGAAATATCCCACAAGCAGTAAAAAACACAAAACAGAAAGAAACGGAACGTTTAAGCGCAGGTATTAAATCAGGTGCAAAAGCAGTAGTCAGCTCTTATACTGGCGGTTCAAGTAAGGCAGAAAACATTGCTAGTAAAGCTGCTGGAGCATTAGGGGGCACTGTTAAAGGGGGTAAGGCCGCCAATAAGCTTGCTCAAGAAGCTATTAAACAGGCTGCTACAAGAGTAGAAAGGAATGCTGCTAAAAAAGCTACAACAACAATTGTCGCAAAAGGTGCTGCAAAAGGTGCCGCAAAGGGTCTTGGCTTGATAGGCTTTGTCCCCGATATAGTAACCTTTGCTAAAGGATTTGCAAAGGGCTATTCTGCTGCCGGAAATTAATAATATGAAAGGTGAGAACAATGATATATCTGTACACGTTAATTGCGGTAAATATCTATTTTTTATATAAAGCACTTTATAAAAAAGAAGACAAAATTCTGTTATTATTTTTGATTCCAACTCTATTTATAATCTTGTTCAACCACACTACATATTTCGATTATCTAAGCAGTAAATTAACTAGTGCGTTAATTTGGGGCAGCTTAATAGTTACTTCTTTAGCCATAATATTTCACCTAATTCTAACAGTAAGAAACTCTTTAAAAGAACTAAAGGAAAAACAGCAAGATTGAACTTGCTGTTTTTCCTTTAGTTCTTTCTCTACTCATCCCACACAACCTTTGTCAAATATGGCTTCATCTGTCTGCATCTTTCTTCACGTATATCTTCATTCTTAAAATATGTGAGGTCCATTCCTGCACAGCTATCGGAGCAGAAATACCTTACGTCACAGTCCTTGCACTTATCCGTAGTGTCCAGCATGCTGCTTTTTATCCTGCTTCTGATAAATTCATGGTAAACCTCCGATTTCAGCAGTTCCTTGAGGTCATCCTTCAGTATGTTGCCAAACCTGTATTCTTCACTTTCCAGGAAGAGACAGGGATACAGATTTCCCCCTTCGTCAATTGAGAGCTTAGTAATTCCTCCGCTGCAGAAGAGCTTACACTTCAAGCTTTCTCTTATAGTCTCAAGCTCCTCCGTACTTTTGGGGTTATAAGCCAGATAGTCCTTAATCCCGATGCTTCCAATATTCTCAAGGCCTCTCCCTGCTGCTGTAAACTGTCTGACTCCACCCGTTACATCCAGCTTCCCGCACATGCTTTGAAAGTCCTCAGTATGGTCAAAATTCTGGCTTGTACTTGTCATGGTAAGTATTATATTCTCCTTGCCAAAGCCCGCTTCCTTAAGGTTGTCTATTGCACTCATTATTTTACTATATACACCTTTACCTCTTACAAAATCAGCAGACTCCTTATCATAGCCGTCTACGCTTATGGATATGTTGTTTGCATATTTCTTCAGCAGAAGCGCCATTTCCTTATCAATAAAGGTACCGTTTGTCAGTATATTTATTTCACCAATGAAGCTTTTTCTGGCGTATTGAAGAAGCTCTATTATGTCTTTCCTTATCAAAGGCTCTCCGCCGGTCAGGAGCAGCCCCTCTATATTCAGATCAAAAATTTTATCCAAAATTGCTTTCATTTGCTCTGTGCTAAGCAAATCAGGCTTACCAATGTCTGAAGAGGCTGCACAGTGAAGACATTTCAAATTGCACTTATTGGTCATTTTAAACTCAACCCTTTTGATGTCAATATCAAACTCCTTATCAGCAGAGCGCTTCAGCATGGCTTCTTCGATGAGGGTCCTGAAAATATCAATCAGCTGCTGTCTGTCTGATTCATCTTCGAGACCGGTTATATAGGATATTGGCGAAATCTTGTTGTTTATGCAATAATTCACTTTATCAAGCATGGGGGTATCAATAAGCCCCCAAGTACCGCTGGAGCCATTGATGACAATCACGTTGTCCTTATTCTTCAGAAACCTAACATATTCCGGGAATATGATATCATTATCATATAAGCTTACCATAATTCTAACCTCCTTCAAGGTATTTATATAAGTGAAAACACCAAAGTATTAAGATACTATGGTGTTTTCACCTACATTATTAAGATGTAAATGCCTATGCTAATCTACTACATGCAGTCGTTTCTCCAATTGTAATATATTTCTGGGTATATGCTTTCCGGCTTTCTTGCTTTTCCGTATAGTTTCATGCTTGTCCCTCCTTTCTGCTTGTAAATTTGGATATAAATCTTGCTATGGGTCATTACATGCAGTCGTTTCTCCAGTTAAAATATATTTCTGGGTATATGCTCTCCGGCTTTCTTGCCTTTCCATATAGTTTCATGCTTGTCCCTCCTTTCAATAATAAATTTACTTTCCCTCATAAAGCTTTAAAGTTTATGGGTGTAAAGTTAATATTTATTTATGAGGGTATAAGTGCGTAATTAGTAATTAATAGATACTGTATTTTAAGTAATTATCTTCTATTATTTATATTATATACCATATAATTTCCAAATTCAATATAAATGTAAATATTTATTACATTTAATTTATACCCATTATCTATTCTAATAATATTCCGCGTTGTTTCACCACAATCAAAGGGGCAAATGTCTATCTGACATTTGCCCCTTTTAAGAATTACAAATTGTTTATTTTTATACTCTCTCTACCTTCATGCCTGTTTCATGTCCATTCAGGTCTTGAACCTCCAAGCCGTTTTCAGTCACTCTCTCTACCTTGTCGGCAAGAGTTTCCTGCATGATGTAGTCCTTATGAAGCTCTACCGCATCGGCGATTTCGTCGTCACCGTTGAAGTATATATTGATTCTGTCCATCATCTCGAAGCTTGCATTCTTTCTCATTTGCTGTACCTTTGAGATGAACTCTCTTGCATAACCCTCGTCGATAAGCTCTTTTGTCAGCTTTGTATCCAGGATTATGAAGTGATTGTTTTCCATAGCTACAGTGAAGCCTTCCTTAGCAGCTATAGTTATCATTACAAAGTCCTTATTTATTTCCATTGGCT
>JAQZBM010000253.1 GCA_029238945.1 Clostridia bacterium | reverse complement strand
CCTTAAGATTCTTCGCTGGCGCTCAGAATGACGATATAGTCAGTTGTAATATATTTAGTACTTTATATATATATTAATTTTAAAATTAATTTCCTATTATATTTTTCCCATAAATGGTATATACTAGACTTATAGTGATAATATCGGCCCATTGGTCAAGCGGTTAAGACATCGCCCTCTCACGGCGGTATCAGGGGTTCGAGTCCCCTATGGGTCACCAAAAAAATACAGATATAGCTGCATTGCGTTGCTATATCTTTTTTCTTTGTTGCTTATAAATTTAGTGTCCTCAGCATAAATCCGATTCTGTCAAAGGCTAATCCAAGCTTCTCTACTCCCACAGTGCAGGCTATTCGGATGTATCCCTCTCCGCAGCTGCCGAAGCCGTTTCCCGGTACAGCAAGCACATGAGCCTCATCCAAAAGTTTTCTGCAGAACTCCGCCGAGGTCATACCAGTTTTCTTAATGTTTACAAACAGGTAGAAGCTTCCTTGCGGCGGCAGTACCGATATTCCCGGTATGTTATTTATTCTCTCATAGGCATAAAAAACACGTTTCTTATACTCAGCTACCAAACCGGGCTGAAGCTCTTTCCTGAGTCTCATGGCATGTATGGCAGCTCTTTGTGAGACAGAAGGTGCTGAGAAGCATACTCCCTCATTTATATTTCTTATGCAGTCTATCAGATATTCAGGAGCAAGAACATAGCCTATACGCCAGCCGGTCATGGCATAGTCCTTAGAAAAGCTTCCTATGGTTATGGTTCTCTCCCTCATACCCTTTATGGTTGTAATGGGTATAAAGGGCTCATCGAAGCTGAAAGCTCCATACACATCATCCGAAATCACAATAAGGTCATTTTGGATTGCGACCTCTGCCAGCTGCTCCAAAACCTCCTTGCTCAGGCATGCCCCTGTAGGATTATTGGGAGTGTTTATAATGATAGCCTTAGTCTTCTCAGTTATCAAAGACCTAAGACGTTCCATATTTATCTGGAAGCCTTCCTGCTCGTAGGTCTCCAGACTGATCAGCTTACCTCTTGATAGCTTTATCTGATTGGCGTAAGGAGTGAAGAAGGGCTCCGGTACAATCACCTCATCCCCATCATCCAGAATTGCCTCCAGCACCAGATGCATACCGTGGCAGGCACCTACTACAGCCATAATTTCATTTATATTTAATTCGTACCCAAACTCATTTTTATAAAACAATGCAATTTCTTCGCGAAGCTCTGGATAACCCAGGGAATCTGTATATCTGGTATGTCCCTTCTCGGCATCCTTGAAGGCTTCGCTGATAATTCTGCTATCCGTTATCAAATCGGGATCACCTAAGCTGAGATTTATTATGTCATCATACTTATATGCCAGCTCTACCGCATCACCCATAGGAGTAGCTGCTTCATCCCAATATCTTTTTGATATAAATTTGTGCTTCATTCCTTCACCTGCTTTTACTTCAACTAATACTTCAATATCTTGCTCAAAAAATCTATCGTTCTTGGATGCTTAGGATTGTCAAAAAGCTCTTCCGGGCTTCCTTCTTCCAATATCTTTCCTTCATCCATGAAAAGCACTCTGTTGCTGACTTCCTTAGCAAAGCCCATCTCATGAGTTACAACTACCATAGTCATCCCTTCTGAGGCAAGCTCCTTCATTACATCCAGAACCTCTCCCACCATTTCAGGGTCCAAAGCAGAGGTAGGCTCATCGAATAGCATTACATCAGGAGACATGGCTAAAGCTCTTGCTATTGCTACTCTTTGCTTCTGTCCTCCCGACAGTTGGTTAGGATATGCTTTTGCTTTATCCTCAAGGCCTATACGCTTCAGAAGTCCAAGTGCATTCTCCTCTGCTTCAGCCTTTGCCTGCTTTTTCACCTTGCAGGGAGCCAGCGTAATGTTTTCTAAAACTGTCATGTGTGGGAACAGATTGAACTGCTGGAACACCATGCCCATCTTCTCACGAAGCTTATTGATATCATTATGCTTATCCGTGATAGAAGTTCCCTCAAAGATAATCTCACCTGCAGTAGGCGTTTCCAGCAGGTTCAAGCACCTTAGGAAGGTACTTTTACCCGAGCCGCTGGGGCCAATAACAACTACTACTTCCCCCTGCTTTATCTCCACATCGATACCCTTCAGTACCTTTAAATTGTGAAATTCCTTTTCTAGATTAGTTACTTGAATCACCGGCCCTCAGCCTCCTTTCCAATACCCCTAACATTTTTGAAAGTATGAAAGTAATAACAAAGTAAATTACCGCTGCAATTATCAGAGGCTCAAAGGGAAGATAGGTATTTCCCCTTACAGTATCAGCATTGTACATCAAATCGTGTAAGCCTATAACAGACACAATAGATGATTCCTTAACAAGCACTATAAACTCATTTCCCAAGGCAGGAAGAATGTTCTTAAAAGCTTGAGGTATTATTATATTGGTCATTGCCATCCTGTGAGGCATTCCTAAGGAACGGGCTGCCTCCATCTGTCCTTTGTCGATTGACTGAATCCCTGCTCTGATAATTTCACCTACATATGCGGCGCTATTAAGAGAAATCGCGATTATGCCCAATGTAATGTCTTGAAAATCTATTCCAGATACCTTTGGCAGTCCATAGTATATGATGTATAGCTGTACCAGCAATGGAGTTCCTCTTATAATCTCTATATAGGAAGCTGCAAAGCTCCTTAATAATACATTTTTTGAAAGCTTCAATAAAGCCAGAAGCACTCCCAATAAAACTCCAAACGCAACGCCAAAGAAGGATAGAAATAATGTTATTGAGGTTCCGTCTATAAAGAAACCGTAATATTTGCTTAAAAACGAGAAATCCACTGCTTTGACCTCCTATCTATACGTTTCGCGCGAAACATTTTACATTATTCAAAGAGCGCGAAACCCTGTTTAACTATTCCTGTTCAGAAAGTATTGTTGCTTCCTCAATGAACTTATCTATTGCGCCTGCCTTCATCATTGTATCCAAAGACTTGTTTATAGCCTCAACAAGCTCCGGATTGCCTTTGTTGATAGCAAGTGCAACTGCCTCTTCTGCGCCAAGTGAAATACCTGAAACAGCTACGTTAGGGTTTTGTCTAGCATATGCATTTGCAACCGGTTCAACCAGTACAACAGCATCAATCTTTTTGTTTGTCAGTTCAAGCACCAGGTCTGTAATCTTGCTTAGAGATTTTACTTCTGCTGCTTCTGTCTTCTCATTGGCAAGTTCTTCCTGTATAGTCGCCTTCTGCGCTCCGACTTTTAACCCCTTCAAGTCTTCTACAGTTTTGATTTTCTCTGCATCCTCAGCTCTTATCAATACGTTTTGGTTTGCTTGATAATATTGTGTTGAAAAGTCAACGCTTTTCTTTCTATCTTCATTAGGAACCATACCTGCAGCGATAAAGTCAATATCATCAGCCACTAGTGCTGCAAGCAGACCGTCAAACTTCATATCCTTTATCTCTAGCTCAACACCTAAATCCTTCGCGATTTGCTTTGCAATCTCAATATCAAAGCCTACTACTTCATTTTTACCGTCAGTAACCTTAATGAACTCATAAGGTGGGTAATCGGCAGATGTACCTACAACAATCTTTCCTTTAGCTTTAATTTGCTCAAGCTTTGTTGCTGCCTTCTTTTCTTCTCCGGATGCAGCAGGTGCAGCAGCAGGCTTTGAACTGCATGCAGCTAATGAAAATACCAATGTCAGAACAAGAAGCGCTGCTGCCACCTTTACTAAATAATTTTTCTTCATCTCAATTCCTCCTAAAATTAATTACAATATGGTTTGTTATAAATTATATATTATATTTATGCATGCATATTATCTATAATTCCTGCATATTTATGCTTTCGATTATTTTTTTCATATAACCATTCAAAGCAAAACACTCCCCGCAGCATGACATAAATAATGTTAACGCCTTACCAAGCCCTATCACTCCTTTTAATAACAGATAGCCGGGTATTTGATACGTCTCCACACCTACTGTAAAATCTTTTTTGAATTCAAAAGTCAAAGTAGTATATTTATACTTCTAAGCGATGTATCAAATGCATATATATAATATATTATGCATACTTATGCTTGTCAATAGCTTTTTTGCTGTAAATTTAAATTTTTTATATTTTTTATATAAGCCTTTATATCTCAGCCGAATAACACTCGTCGCATAAATCGATACTATATA
>JAQZBM010000252.1 GCA_029238945.1 Clostridia bacterium | reverse complement strand
CGCATGATATACTGCGTTGGCAGCTCTTCTTGCTTTGAAGCTTCCTGACGGGTTGCAGGCTTCATCCTTTATGAATATTCTTGCACCCTTGCCCTTAGGAGCTGATTTCCTGGCTAGGGCTGTAAGATTCTTAAGCTCAATAATTGGTGTATTTCCTACACTTACATCAGCCTGTATCTTCTGAATTTCCTCCAGGGTATAGCCTGCTTCTCTCATCATTCTTTCATAGTCAAAAGCTATTCCTCCTGATTCGAACACTGAGTAGTCGATACCTATGGCTTTTTTCATTATTTCATTTTTTCTTGCGTTGACTGCTGCATATGAATTATCTCTGCTCATTATTTTTCACCTCCGAAGAGGATTCCCTTAACCTGTCTGTCAACCTCTAATAACTCAGGTATGAATTCCCCAAATGAATGTATATATTTTGGATTTACCGCTACCAGTTCGCCCTTTACGATACGCCCAGTTGTAGTCTCTACTTCTATTTGTTCTCCAAGCTTTGCTTCTGTTCTTGCAACGCCCTTAACCCATAGCTCCAAAGGCACTTTCTTTGTGTCTTCAGGAACCTGAGGAGCTCTCTCTTCAGGTTGAAGTACAATTTGATGTATTTGTACCCAATCGCCTTTTTTTGCTGTACTCATATTGAACACTCCTTAAAAAAACATACTTTTATTTGCATCATATTTGTGAAGAAATTACACAACAGGCTGGTACAGAGACCAGCCCCACTATCAAAATTCTATTTATTTATAAGCTTTCTCATATCTCCCATGATAGCTCTTGGCACCGGAAGGTCTATCATTGTCTTTAGGCCCGGTGCTGCATTTATAACATGAGGAATCATGTTTACGCACATTGCTATTGTACCAAGTCCGCCTTGTACTTCAGGCTTTATTGACATATTAACCTCAGGTGTGCCCTTTATTGTTATATAATCTCCGGTATGAGTTCCTTCCATTTCAGGCTCGATTTGCTGTGGATGAATCATATCAATCTTAACTTCTCCGTCGACATAGCCTTGGCCAGTCATGTTTACGCCAGCAACATTGCCTGCTGCTGCAAAGCCGTATGGTGACTTTCTGTCAACTGAAGTAACTATCGGCTTCATTTGCTGTTCGAACTTTTCTACTTCCCAGCCTATTGCGTCGCCTATCATTCTGATTGATTCAGCAAACCCTACGTGACCTGCCAGTGAACCATCAGCAACGCCCTTATTGAATTCGTCTACAGTTATGCCGACGCCTTGCTCTTCCATAACAGCTGGTCCGAATGGTGATAAGCTGTTTACTCTCTTTGCCTCGATATGCTCTACGTCTGTCATGCAGCCTGTTAAGCATACTACCAATAAGTCCATGATAAGACCGGGGTTGATACCTGTTCCAAGAATTGAAACTCCGTTTTCCTTAGCTATTTTGTCAAGCTCTGCTGCCAGCTCCGGATTTTGAGCTTGAGGATAAGCCATTTCTTCTGCTGTAGATATAACGTTTACCTTATGCTCCAGTGCTTGCTTTAATCTTGGGAATGCCTTCTTAGTGAAAGAATCTGTAGCTATCAGGCATATATCTACCTTTTGTCCGCCTAATACCTTATCTATGTCGCTGTTTATTATAACTTCAGGTCTGTCTGCTCTTTCTACACCCAGAACCTCGAACATGCTTTTATCAACTCTTGCTGCGTTTCTATCGCATACGCCTACGATATCAACGCCCTTCTTTGTCAAAAGCATTCTTGCCATACCGCTTCCCATAGCTCCAAAGCCCCAGATTGCAACTTTTACATTTTCCATTTTATACCCTCCGTTTAATTAGTTTTATAATTACATTTTCTGCAGGTATATATCCGCCTGCACAAAAAGTCTTTCATATATACTCGAATGCTCACTGTAAAATATCTTATGTATTTTAATGTTTTTTATAAGATATTGTCATACAGCCTCAATATTAAACAAAGCAACTATCGTGCCAAATATTTTTCGGATTGTTTTTTTACTGCGCAGAAAGAATCCTTTGTTTTCAATGGCTTGTACAACCTAATTTTTGATAGAAATATACGAAAATATCAAAATATTTGGTCCGCGAGCAAATATATTTGCTCTTTAGCAAATTATTTTGCACTTGAGCTATGCATAAAAATAAGTTTTTATTAATGCTTTTTCTTAAATATGCAGGTAAATTTTATAAATAACCGATTTTTAATTAGTGATGCAAATTATTTTGCATTAAAAGGAGAATATTTATTATTGTTGACAGTCTATAATAAAATTAATAAAATTTATTTATTAACTAATAAATCAAAGGAGACATGTTATGTTTGACTTTCACGTACATACAAACTTTTCACTGGACAGCAGCGAAGAGATGGAGAACTACATAGCTCCCGCTATTCAGAAGGGACTAAAGGGTATATGCTTTACTGATCATCTGGACATTGATTATCCAAGTGTTGACAGCGTATTTATAATTGACTATATTAATTATGCAAAAGAGATAAATAGACTTAAGGATAAATACAAGGGAAAAATCGAGATATTTGCCGGCATTGAATTTGGAATGCAGCCCCATATTTTAGAAGCCGATACCTCCTTCTTTTCAGATAAAAGCTTCGATTACGTATTGGGTTCAATCCATGCAACAGGTAAAAAGGAGCTATATATGGGCGGATTTCTTGAAGGACTTACCGAACATCAGGCAATAGTAAACTATTTCGAAGAAATGCTTTTCTGTGTTAAGGGCTTCAAAAACTATAACAATCTGGGGCATTTAGATGCTATAGGCAGATATGTAGATCGTGAGAGAATGCCCTATAGCTCAGTAAAGTACTTTGAGTACATAGAAGAGATTTTAAAAGCTGTAATAGAAGCAGGAAAGGGCATAGAGCTCAATACCTCCGGAAGAAGGTACGGACTTCCTGATTTCCATCCTGACCAGAGTATACTCAAACGCTATAGGGAGTTAGGCGGCGAAATCGTAACCTTGGGCTCTGATTCTCACAACATCAGCACTCTGGCCTATAACTTCGCAGAAGCCCTTGATGTGCTTTCAAGCTGCGGCTTTGAGTATTATACCATCTATAGAAATGGAAAACCTGAGTTTATCAAAATATAAACTAGGTATGATTTCATACAAAAACACCTTCTGAATCAGAAGGTGTTTTTATACTTTTTATTGTATTTTAATAGAATGTGATTGAGTTCCAGATATCATTTATAAGTTTTAAATTCTTAGCGCTTTTTCTCATTTCGTCTATATCAATGTATGCAATATATCCTTTACCGCCACGGTTAATTATGTAGTAGTATTCTGTGACGGTTCTGTTTCCTGATTCTAAACGATTTGTGTATTTGTATATAGTTGCACCCTTCTCATTCAATACTTCCTTTGAAATGGTTTGGTACATTCCTGTTGACTGTAATGTTTTCAAGGCTTCATCGTAATATTTTATTAATTCAGCAGGTGATTTATCAGGCTCTTGGAAGCCGAAAGCCAATTGATAATTGGAATCTATATACTCATACGCATCTGAATATGAATTTTTGTTATCCCAGTTGATTGGAACTTCGAAGCTCCATTTCTTTTCGTCATCTGTAACTTTATACAGCTTGGTTGTTGTAAATAATTCGGATGGGTCGTATATAGGACCTACATCTTCAACGCTTGGTTCCGAAATCTTCAATGATTTAATTATGTAATCAATTATTTCTTTATTGCTTGTTTTGTTATAATCAGCACCAGCCATCATAACCTCTAGCTCATATCTATAATTCTTACCGACTACGTAAGTGGTTACATAGTAAAGTGTATCATCATTATATTTGAATGATTCTGTAATTGTAGCGCATTGAATTCCATTGATAGTTTGCTTCTGAGTGCTTACTACCTTTACCAAGGATGGATTGAATTCATCAGCAATGTACTGCTTTTCCTTTGCTATCATGTCATCTAGGGTTAAAATAGAGCCTTTTGAGTACATTCTGAAATTCAGTTCACTGTACCAGTCTTCACTAGCACTGTTTTCATCGTAGAAGCTTACTAAATTATTACCTTCATCATAACCGTCCATTATCCATTCAGCCGGTACTTTAAAGGAATACTTGAAGTCTTCATTTATGTATGTTCTATAGCCATTCTCATCTACATCTGAGATATCGTAAGTTATTTCTTCATCTGTAAATTCAGTCTTAAATGAATCTAAATATTTCTTATAATCATC
>JAQZBM010000024.1 GCA_029238945.1 Clostridia bacterium | reverse complement strand
ATTATTATTCCATATAACGTATCGCCCCACGCTGATACAATAGTTTTTGAGCACAGTATATTTATAAGAGGATCTTTGGGCTGCAGCAGATAAGTATCCAGCTCGCCGTTCAGTATCATTCTGGTAATCTGACTAACATTTCCAAAGGCTACGAAGCAAAGCCCGAAGCTGCTGGATGATAATGCCCATAAAAGCATTTCGTCCCGGAAGGTATATCCTCCGATTGTCTCAACATTGTTAAAGAGTATCCACCAGAAAAAAATAAAGGCCGAGTTGTTCAGCATCATGCCAAAGCTCTGTACAAGAAAGCTCACTCTGTACTCCATAACTGCAGACATATTGAACTTAAAATAGTAAAGCATAAGTCTTATGCTCTTTTTAACCTCCATTAACATTTAAGCTCCTTGCCCCCTTCCTATATAGTACCATAGATAAAGTAAAAAATACTGCCAGATACAGCAGCTGTATGGGAAACTGCCTGATAAAGCCCGCAAAGGAGAAATCTACTGCCAGCCTTGCCGGAACATAAGTTACATAGGCAAAGGGCAGATAATGGGATATGTTCTGAAGCCACTTAGGAAAAAGCTCCAAGGGCATCAGCATGCCACCCAAGGTAAACACCAGCTTGGAGTAAATCCAAAAGAAGGCGCTGTTTTCCTCAAACCAAAAGGAGGTCAATGCCAGAGTCAAATATATAAAGAAGTTTATGGTGCAGCCCAGCAGCAAGGATAGCACTATAAAAGGTGCATGGGTCAGACTGAAGCCTTCCAACGCTCCTGCATAGATAAGCCCTATAATTACACCTACCAGGCCGTTGGATAAAAGCTTCACCCCTATTTCCCCCACAAAGCAGGAAAAGCAGTAAAGGACATAATTGTAAGGCTTGTTCAGCAAATATGCTATATTTCCATTTTTGACATCATCGTTTACCTGCATATGAAGGTCTGTCCTTGACAGAGTGACCAATTCAGTGAATATGAGGTACCATATCATAGCATTCAATCTTATCCCGCCCACTGTCTCAGTACCCTTCGAAGCGTAAATTGTTCTCCAGAGCATCAAGTATATAAACATTATAAATATAAAAAATACATTTTTACTAAGGAAATTCCAGAAGTAGACCAAGCTGTTGGACATAGTTATCTTAGAGATTTGCCAATATTTAAGAAGCCGTTTCATTTCTATCCCCATCCTTATTTTGTTTGTAAATATATGAGATAATCTCCTCCAAAGGCGGTTCTGATATAGTGATGTCATTTACCTTCCCAAGCTTTATCAAACCTGTCAGAACTTCTTCTATATCCTGCTTTGATGTATCTACCTGAACCTTTATGGCATCCCCTTTATTTTTGAGAATGTTCAAGCCGCTGTCGTCCAGATTAACCGATTCATTATACTTGATGTGTAGTATCTTTTTGTTCAGGTAATCATATTTAAGCTTCTTTATGCTTTCATTCAGCACTATTTCTCCATGATTGATGATTATAGCCCGCTTGCACATCTGCTCTATGTCTCCTGCATCGTGAGAGGTTAAGAATATAGTAGTCTTTTCCTCCTTGTTCAGCTTCAAAATAAGCTCTCTTATCTTCTGCTTTACTACTACATCCAAGCCTATGGTTGGCTCGTCCAGGAAAATAATCTCAGGCTCATGCAGGATTGATGCAGCTATTTCGCAGCGTATCCTCTGACCTAAGGAAAGCTTTCTGACCGGGATATCCATCAAATCGCCTATTTCAAAAATCTCCTTCAGAAGCTCAATCCTCTTTGTCAGCCTTGCCTTGTCCAGCTCATATATGCTGCCTAGCAGATTGAAGCTGTCAAGAGGCGGCAGATGAAACCAAAGCTGTGACTTCTGGCCGAATACAGTACCTATCTCGTAGGACAGCCTCTTCCTCTCAGCAGATGGATTCATTCCCAATACCTCAATGCTGCCGGCAGTCGGATATAGTATTCCTGTCATCATTTTTATAGTAGTGGATTTTCCCGCTCCGTTAGGACCTATGAAGGCTAATATTTCACCCTTATCCACTTCAAAGGAAATACCTTTCACAGCTTGAATCTCCCTATATGAAGGGGAAATGATTGACTTTATGCTCCCCTTCAGCCCTGCTTCCTTTGTCTTAACCTTAAATGCTTTACTTAGGTTTTGAACTTTTATTATGCTCACATAAATCCCTCCTTAAAAAAATAAAGCCCGAGGACAGTCTCGATATCGAGACTCGTCCTTCAGGCTTTTCTCCCAAAAGTGTAGATTTTATCCTGTATCGCTCGGACCTGCCGTTATGTAACCGGAACCCTAGATACACTCCCTTAAGGCATTATAACACGAATGCCAAATCTTGTAAACTAATTTATAGAAGTGTTATATCACATTATATAGAGAGTTATCGCCAACATTTCCGACGAGAACTACGTTTAGATTTGAGGTAGAATATGTAATTTAAACAAACATTTTTACATTAATATTACAATTTTATATTTATATTACATCTTTGTAAATAACTTTACTCGCGTTGTAAATTAAAGTAAAATAAATATGTAAGTCATAGTGCACTATTTCTTATATATAACAAAAGTAAGTCATAAAAATACTAATCAAAAGGGGGAATAAACTTGAATTTCAGAAAAACATTATCAACTATCATGGTGACAGTACTTTTCTTTACAATGCTCATTGGAGGCAATGTGTTTGCTGATCCAGGTGACAACTCAAATTTCATTACAAACCAAAACAATGCGCTTGAGAATAACAAGATCCTTCATGAGAATATGAAGAAGAACAGCGAGCTTGATGAGAATTTTGCTGGAGCATACATTGACGAAGATGGAAACCTCAATGTCAATTATGTTGGAGACATAGAAAAGGTAAAGAACACATTGAAGCTTAATAATGTTAATTTTCACAGTGCCAAGTATTCATACAAGCACCTTGAGGACATAACAAACAAGTTGAGTGACAAAATGATCGAACTTGGAATCAAATCTGTTGAACTTGATGACAGGAATAACAAGGTTATCATTACCCTTGACAAGTTTGATAAAGAGAAGGAAAACAGAATAAAGAAGGAAATCGACTCGCCAGCGATGGATATTATAGAAGACTCACACGTTGGTTCAGCTCAGTTTACAGTTAATGTTACAAATGGAGCACAGGCTATTACTGCCGGAGGACAAGGATCAACAGTTGGATGTGCTGCAAAGACTACAAGCGGCGTCGCCGGATTCTTAATACCAGGACATATCACGGCAATAGCTGGCGATTGTAGTGTAGGCGGTAATGTAGTAGGAACAGTAGATCATGGACAATTTGGAGGAAAAATTGATGCAACCTTCGTAAAATGTAACACAGGATATACTCCATGTGAGAATTTTACGAACGGTGATTCCTATATTGCTGCAACCGTTGATACATCGCAATATGGGCTTGTAGTAGGGCTTTCGGTCTATGGATATGGTTCGAAGTCCGGAAAACAACCTGGAAAAGTTTTGTCAACCAATTATTCAGAAGTAGTCGACGGAACTCCAATGACAAATATGGTAAAGTGCGACTATAAGGCGGTTCATGGCGACAGCGGTGCCGGAGTTGCGTATTATAGGTATAAAGGATCGGCATCTTATGAGTATGATGTAATGGGTCTTCAATCATTCTCTAAACTTGCAACAGATGGCAGCTGGATTCCAGGAACATCTTATTCAGCTTTCTCAAGAATTGACTATATTTTCAGTGCTCTTGGACTGCAGAATTACTAATTAATATCAATTATTAAAGCACAGTTCTATTAGAACTGTGCTTTAAAATTTTCATCTGCATTTCTTATTAGGAGAGCTTTTTTATTCACGAGAGCATATAGCTTATTCAATATGACGTTGTCGTTGCTGTCTTTGACAGTGACTATAATTCTATTTTCTACATCCGATAATTCTATTGAGACTAATCCATATTTTGAAAGTGTTTCCATGTGATCAACAAGTACATCATTGTATGACTTAAGTTCATCATATGTGAAATCGGCATTAGAGAAGTGAATCTTCCCTTCCTTATTTACCGCAGAGATTCTTTTCAATAGCTCTTCTTGACTTATGTTTTTCGCAGATGAATATACTAGCTTTATATGGAGTATGCCTTTGCTTATATATCTACCAGCATATTCTACTTCCTGTGCCTTATCAAGCATTAGCAGCTGGCGAATCGTCTGCTCTCCATTGATTGCCTGATCCAGATAATTGTGTTTTGTCATTGAGTACCCCTTTCCTGTGCAACTTGCCACGATAAAAATAAATACAATGAGGAATATAATACATTTATAGCATATTTTCAATTTGAACACCCCCATATTTATATTATATTCATTTGACTAGTGTTATCATACTTTGTTCCAAATAGGGGTAATAGCAGCATCTGTGTTACCAAGTGCAAAACCAAAAGCAAAAAACTTCCTCACCGTGAGGAAACTCTTAAAGGTGGTAAAATCGCCATTTCATTTCCAATAATGTCCTTAGCGTGGGTTTTGTCGGAAATGCTGGTGATACTCCTCATACGCCTTCCTCGATCCCCTTTTTCGAAATTCTATTACATCATATACTTCAACTTTACCTCATATTTTGCAAAGTACCATGCAAATCTCAAATAAAACAAAAAGGCAAGCACGAAAGACCGAAAATACATTGTCTTTTATGCTCACCTTTAAGACTACACTTTTATGCTATAGTACAACTAAATTTTAAACTAGCCTATTAGCAGCGGGCCGATAAAGGACCAGATTATGACCCAGCCCCAAAGTGCTGCAGCTCCTATCCAGCAGGATTTCAGTACTTCCTTCATATTGCTTGATCTTGCAATACCCATTTGACCTGCCAGATTTGCAGTCGGATATACTGATCCGGTGATTCTGGTAGCTGCCAAAAGTGCAGTTGCCCAAATCTCCATAGGCAGACCTACATTAGTAACCAAAGCACTGAACATCTCATGTACGATTTTAATTTCAGCAACAGCAGCCGCTTCGATACCAAATCCTCCGACTATAGAAGCAATTATAACAACAATTGCCTTTCCTCCTCCGGCTATCAATCCTGAAAGTAGGTTTCCGAGAGCTTCAAATCCGCCGCCAAGGTTAATCATTGAGAACATAACCTCGAAGAATATAAAGATTAGGAACATGTTAACCATCTTAGATGCGCCTTCTACGAAGGTATCAATGGCAGAATCAATCTCAAATCTGCTGCTGATGGCAACGATTGCAGATAATAGCAGCATTACAATTATTGCATAGCTTGTGCCTTGCTTTGTAGCTATACCGTATACAACCAAAGCTATAAAGGCAATTATAAATAAAATAGTAGTACGTCTCTCAGCTTGTGTTATAACTATGCTGTTGATGTCAACCATGTCGGATGTTAGCTCATAGACTTCCTTGCCTCTGTACTTTTTTTGTATCTTAGATACAGCGTACCATGTAGATGCAAGCCAGACTATACTGAACGGAATAACAGCCCATAGCATAAGTCTTCCATAAGACATGCCTGTAATCTCCATTGTTGCAAGAGTTACTCCGGTAAGAGGACCCATTATCAATCCGACTTCTCCGGAAACTCTGAATAATGCTGCAACTACGCTTGGCGCCAGTCCTACCGCAGCTACAACCGGAATTATAACCGGTGCGATTACTGCGTTTCCGCCTGCTAAGGTTCCCAAAAGTCCGCAGATTATTATGGAAGTGATGATTATAGCCAGCATACCCTTTTTCTCATTATTAACGCCTATTTTCTTAACAATCCAATACACCAGAGTATGGGTTACTTTTGCCTTGTTCATCAAATAACCAAGGCCGCTTCCGAACATAATAATCAAACCGATTATACCAAGGAATGAACCTAAAGCAGTAGTAAATATTGACGCCAGAGCCTTTAGGTTTTGTCCGGTTAGAATTGCAGCCGCTATTGTAGCTAAAATCAAACCGGCTAAGTTAGATTTGTTTCTGAATACAACGATTAGATAGATTAATAAAGGGATTAATGCAAGTAGAGATGGGGCTGTTACCAATGCCCATTTTCCTAGTTCCATCGTAGACCCTCCTTAAATAAATGAGTTTTATATATTCTACCTTCCCGGCTATGAAAGCCTCACCACCGGGAAGGATTGAATCTATACTATATATCTAATTCCGTTGACCTTCCTGATACCAAAGCCCGGTGCATCATTTAAAGTAATCTTGTATTCGTCAAATACTGCTCCGCCTTCTATAGGATCTTCACTGCAAAGAACAGGTCCGTCTAAATCTATTTTTGTGATTATACTTTTAGCTGCTGCTAAATGCACAGCAGCATTTACGCTTACCTTCGCCTCCAGCATGCAGCCTATCATGCACTCCACGCCGTATATTTCTGCTGCAGAACAGATTTTGAGAGCATTGTGCATTCCACCTGTTTTCATCAGCTTTATATTTACAAAATCTGCAGCTCTCTTTTGCATTATAGTCAAGGCGTCCTCCGGAGAGAATACACTTTCGTCTGCTAAAACCGGTATGGAAACATTGTCTGTTACATATTTCAGACCATCTATATCATGAGCTGCTACAGGCTGCTCCACAAACTCAATCTGTAAGCCTTCATCTTCCATTTTTCTTAAAGCCTTTACTGCTTCTTTAGGCTTCCAGCCTTGGTTTGCATCAATCCTCAACTTAACGTCATAGCCTACTGCCTTTCTTATAGCCTTCATTCTGTCAATATCAACCAAGGGGTCTTTTCCTACCTTTATTTTCAGGGTTTCAAAACCCCTTTTGATAGCATCCAGACTGTCCTTCGCCATTTCCTCCGGGCTGTTTACACTTATAGTAATGTCAGTTATTATTTCCTTCCTATAACCGCCCAGCAGCTTATATATAGGAGCATTGTACAGCTGTCCGTATAGGTCATATAAAGCTATATCCACTGCTGCCTTGGCACTTGTATTCTTTATTATGGATTTATCCAGCCTCAGCATAATCTCTTCGAAATTTTCAATGTCCATACCAATAATGGTTTTTTTAATGTGGTCCTTTATAGCGCCAACTATGGACCCTTTAGTATCTCCGGTTATGACACCGGTAGGAGGGGCTTCTCCAAACCCTACGTTTCCTGTGTCCGTATGTATTTCAACTATTATATCCTCTACACTGTTAACTGTCCTCAAAGCGGTTTTAAAAGGGGTCTTGAGGGGAACTGAAATTTCACCCAGTCTGATATCCGTGATTCTCATCTTTATACCTCCAATAAATTAACAGTTAAGCTAGAAATACTTGGCTTTTACTTCATTATATTTAATATTCGCATCTTTATATGCCACTATTATCGCCCTTTGGGAAGAGCCGTGATATCTCTTTTTGATGTCCTCTTCCATTTTCGAAGCAGCTTCTGTTATTTTCCTCCCCATAAATAGGCACCTGACAAAATCTTCAGTAGTTCTAATAGTGGCAGAGCAGCTTACATCAACTATTGTGTCATCCTCTGTATCCACCACAAAACCTATAAAAAATGAATTAAACCTACTAGTAATTGCATTGTCTACATTTGTCTTAGAATTACCAACTACATAAACTGTGTTCTTACTGTACATTTATATCACCTCATAAGTATTTTTGATGTTCTCTATACAGAGTCTAGTTTGCAAGTTCACAGATAGCCGCTGCCATAATCTGAATGTTTTTTAACAGGGAATCGATTTCTATATACTCATCAGGCTTATGCTCTACCATTGGCTGCCCTTTGAAAATGGGTCCGAAGGCAACTATATTGGGCATTGCTTTTGCATAGGTTCCGCCCCCAATAGATATCAACTCTGCTTTGTCACCGATTTTTTCCTCATATACCTTCTGCAGCTTCTTAATAAAAGGCGCATCCGGTGATACATAGAGACTGTTCTTGTGCACTAAGGTAACCTCTGTCAGTTTTCCCATTTCCATTTTCTCTTTAAAGGTCTCTATGAAGTCATCAAAAGACTTTGTAACAGGATACCTCATATTTATTTGGATGGTTACTTCATCCTTGCTGCCTATTATTCTGCCCAGGTTGAATATAAATTTGCCGGATATTTCATCCTCTAGATAGATGCCCAGCTTCTCGCCATGTAGATTCAGTCCTATGTATTCATTCATAAAGTCTATAAATTCCTTTGCATCTCCCTGAAATCCCAGCTTGCCTAGGAACAGTAAAAGATGTGAGACAGCGTTTTTGCCCATCTCCGGAGTACTGCCGTGAGCTGAGACACCATAGGCTTTGATTGTCAGGAACTCTTCCTTCTCCTCAAGCTTTATTTCTTCTATGCTCTCTGCCAGCTTCCTGATGTCTGCCCTTCTGTCCTTTGGCAACGCAACGACGGCTTCAGCATAATCCGGCACCACATTTGGGGCAATTCCTCCGTTTATGGACAATATTTGTATATCACCCGTTTGTGCCAGCTTTCTTGTGTACTTGCAGGTTACTATGCCCTTTTCTCCATTGATGATTGGATACTCTGCATCAGGTGTAAATCCGGCCACCGGTATTTCTTCACCCTTCGCCACATAGTGCTTTACACATTTGCTTCCGGTCTCTTCGTTCAGTCCGAATATGATTCTGACTCTTCTCTTTAGAGGAATATTCAAATCCTTTATAGCCTTCAAAGCATAAAGTGCTCCTATAGTCGGACCCTTGTCATCAGTTGCTCCCCTTCCATATATCCTTCCATCATGGATTTCCGCAGCATAAGGAGGATAATTCCATCCGTCACCTTCAGGCACTACATCCAGATGACCCAGTACCGCAATCATTTCATCTCCCTGGCCGTATTCTACATAGCCCAGCATATTATCTACATTAACTGTTTTAAAGCCTAAGTCCTCTGCCAGCTTCAAGCTATGCTCCAAAGCTCTGTGTACTCCCTCACCAAAGGGCATTCCCTCTTTGGCTTCAGCCTCTACGCTTTTTATTCTTATAGACCCTTGTACTCCTTTGATTATTTCATCCTTCATATTGATTATCTTTTCATCTAACATAGCATCATTCACTCCTCTAATTAGTTTTATTGATATTATTTTAGCATCAATTAAGCCTAACAAAAACAAAAAGCCCAATAAATGAGTATATCATCTACTGGGCCTTGCTTACGTTATAATGCTTTGGGCATCTAAATAAACAAAGAAGTATTTTTCAGAACTAAATATTCTTTTTGTTTATTATATTACATATTCTAGAAGTTTACAACCTGTTTAAAAAATTTCGCAAATTTTTCTTCATTTGCTTTAATGCGCAGTCTACTCCAGTACAAACTCTCTGGCTCCATACAGAGCTTCCATGTATGTCTTGCCATTTGACCTTAGTACTGTAACAGGGGTTACTGTAACCTGCCAATTCTTATAGTCAACCAGTTCTCCATTTCCGTTTAATGCACTGAACCCTGAGAAGTCATGAATCATATAGTATTCGCCCTTGTACTCTCCCAAATACAGCATAGCATGGCCACTCATGTATAATCCTGCTCCAGCCTCCATTT
This sequence comes from Clostridia bacterium, assembly GCA_029238945.1. GTDB lineage: Bacteria > Bacillota > Clostridia > Lutisporales > Lutisporaceae > GWB2-37-7. Next base: position 7,961 of record JAQZBM010000024.1, on the reverse strand, counting down.
TGTCGAAGAGCTCTTTTCTTTCCTCCAGTGTCATGGATGCAGGCATATCATAGTACTTTGTTGTCATCTGCTTGCCCTGCTCTCCTGAATTCCTCGGAAGCTTTACTCCCATAGTTCTGAAGATATCCATCATAAATGCTGTGCAGTCTCTGCCGTTAAACATGCCTCCCCAGCCGTATCTTTCACCTTGCAGCTTGAAGGCTTGAGTGATGATATTTGCCTTTGTATATGGCAGATAGCCCAGACTTACATCTGCCGACCTTGAAATAAGCACATAGTCAAATACCAGATTCCCTGCTTCGTCTCTGGTTGGAACCTTGATTACAAAATTGCCTGCCGGATTCTGGTCGTAAAATGCAGCTTTTACCTCTCCGGCTGTTGCAAGCGGAAGTCTTGTGCCCATATCAAACTGCAGCTCGGAAAGCTCTGCATTCAACGGATTATAGCTTGAATTTACCCTGCTGTCTGTAACTACCAGGAAAGGTTCTCTGTTAACATAGTCAAACAACACTTCTTTGTCTGTTATGGCTACATCCTTTGAAGGAATCCATGCCAGGTAGTTATACATCTGTGCGAAGTACCACTCCCCGTCCTTGCTAGTAGACAAGATTACCAGCGGCTCTGTCGGATATGCTACTGTCTCCATAAGCCTGTCAATATTATAATCTGCAGGACTGCTGTACAGCCTGTCGTAGGTCGGGAATGTTTTCATTTCTATCCTTCTTACTGCGACGCCATACTTTACATTATTTACATCAGACAGTCCGTCAAGGTTTAAATTATCAATCAATACTGCATAGTAAGCTTCATCAACCAGCTGACCGTCAGCCTTATATCTTTTTGATGATGAAGGTGAACTGAGATCAGTTATAAGGGTGGTTAGTTCATCTTTAGTGAAGCTTTCCTGATAGTTCTCGAGATCAGCAAGAGGTGCAACAGCTTCTACGTTTACACGGTTGAACTCTTCAATTTCCTCCGGAGCTGCCATAACCTTGTTCGCATCTGAGGTGTTGTGTATCCAAAACTCCGGATAAAGCATTTCTTCAGTAACATTAGGTACACTTGACTCAAATTGTTTATATGTAGTTATGTCGCTCTTTCCTGCAAAAACTATTGAAGCGATAACAAGTACGAACACTAAAGAGAAAATCAACATTACACGAGTCTTTTTCATAATACACACTTCCCTTTCTAAACAATTATTTTCAAAAATGTACTATACATTTCATGCTAAACAACTTACATAACCTTAATAGCACGAAACTGTATTTCTCTGTTTATAAACCTTGAGCCTCCTTTCATTTCTTTTTTATTACTGAATCCACATATGAGATATCATATGGGTTTGTAATCATCGGGATCTTGTCCATACATCTATATATATGCTAATGAAGCCTTTTATGATACTTGCTCACCGAGCATGCAAATTAAGGAAGATTAGATGCTCCTGCTGGTATAAAAAAAGGCCCAATAAATGAACATGTCATCTACTGGGCCTCGTTTACGTTATAATGCTTTAGGCACCTAAATAAACAAGGTAGCACTTTTCTAGATTTATAATTATTCTATATGTATTATTATATTACATGCTTATACCGGCTTCAACATGTTTTTTGTAATCATTTGGTAATAATTTGACTCACACGCTATTTGTAATTACTTTATGTTTCCTTGCAGCTTGTAAAACTATTTTCTACACATACTTTCTATTTATATTTCAGGAATATTATGGTATGTTTGTATAAACAAACCTATATGTTTCGCGCGAAACATTTTACATTATTCAAAGAGCGCAAAGTACAGTTCTCTTTATGTAAAAATTTTAGCTCGATTTATATAGCTGAAAGAGGAGCAATAATATGATTATTAATGAATTGAAGCTGTATCAGAGAAGCGTACATTCCATCTGGACTGATGAGTATATATCTAAGGGTATGTTGGCTGCTCATCTTAATCTTGATAATGATGCTGCAAGCAGAAATATCAAAACCATCGAAAAGACCGTTGATTGGATAATAGAGAGAATACCTGAAGGCGGGAAGGTTCTTGATCTGGGCTGCGGACCGGGCCTGTATTCATCGCTGCTTGCAAGAAAAGGGTACTCAGTTACAGGTATTGATATATCCCAGCATTCAATATCCTATGCCAAATCAAAGGCTGCAGAAGACAAACTGCAGATATACTATTATTGTGCCGATTATATAAAAGAGGATATTGGCAAAGGGTATGATGCAGCTATATGCATATACTGCGACTTTGGCGCTCTGATCCCTGATGAGCAAGCAGTATTTTTAAATAAGGTACACCATGCATTGTCCGATAATGGGATTCTTATACTTGATGTGTTCAAGACCGGCTTATGCGACAATAAGCAGGAAAGCAGAGACTGGTATTTTTCAGAGTCTGGCGGATTCTGGTGCAGCAGGCCTCACCTTATACTTGATGAGGTCAAACATTTCCCTGCTGAGAAAGTTTGGGGGGCACGCACTGTAATAATTGAGGAAGGCAAAAGCCCCAGAGAATATATTACTTGGGATAATTATTATACAGAAGACGATATAAAAAGAGTATTAGATGACAACGGCTTTTATGTTCTTTCCATTAATAATGAACTGGTAGCTGAAAATGAATTTACCAGCAGCGATGTTATGTTCATAGAAGCGAAAAAGAAGACTAGGGTTTAAGAAAGCAATTTGCCTAATAATACACTTAAGTGATAAACTTAAATTGGAGGTGAGTTCATGGGTGCGTTAATCTGGTTTTCAATCGGACTTATTGCTTGTATATGGGCAGCCATAGATGCATCTGACAGGGGTAAATCCGGCTGTTTAGTATTTCTTTTAGTTTTCCTGGGAGGACCCATCGGTTTAATAGTATGGCTTCTTATTAGACCTCAGAATTAGCTTTTTCATAGAATTATATAACACTCTTATAATTATAAAGTACCCGGTACGGCAAATTTGCTGTACCGGGTACTTTGATTATTTCTCTAAAAGACCGTTCAAGGTATCCTTAACTGTTGAGAATTGTATTCCGCTCTGTCTGCAGTAGTCACTGACAGTCATCCCTGGTGTCGGTATTTTGCCCCCGATTACTTCTTCAATCTTTTCTTTATCGATACCCATATCAATAACCTCAGCGAAGGTTGTATTTCCTTTCACTGCATTCTCTTCCTCTGTATGCTCCGTGCTTTCTTCTGTAGTGGAAGTTGATTGAACAGCAGGCGGTGTTTCAGAAGCCGCAGGTGCTTTGGCTGTTTCAGCCTTCTCCGCTTCTGCCGCTTCACTTTGCTCATTTAGACTTACATCTGATATATCTACCGAGTTAGCCTTAATATATGCCTGCTGCTCATCTGTCAGGCTGCCCTTTTCCAGTAAAATCTCCACAGCAGGCTTGGGAAGGAATGTGCCATCCAGCTCTATCGGCAGTCCTGTGTACAGTGCTACAAAGAGTCTTACGGAGGATGTGCCTATCTCAGTTCCTTGATTGACCAAAGCTTCATAAATACTCTCAAGATTCTTTACCTGGAAGCTGTCAAGGTTTTCATTGTCTTGCACTCCAAAGGCTTCTGCCAGTACTTCTACTGAAACTCCAAAGGCATCCTCTATGTCCTTGAAGGTGTAAGAGCCCCGTATATCTGCCGGGTCATATTCTCCTGCAAAATCTCCGGCCTGAATTGTAGCCGGAACTTTATCGGAGGTTGTATTCCACATGTTCATTGCAGAAGATAAGGCGATTCCGCCGAAAATAATTCCTACAAGCAGAACACCTAAAACTCCTGTTTTAACATGAGTCTTCAAAACTCCTGCCGGTGCTTTATATGCTACTGTATCGGCCACTGGACAGGTCTCTTCAGATGTACATTTTAAGCAGGATATACATTGATGATCCCGTACTATGCCTTGCTCAGCTACCGGTATGTTCATAGGACATTCTCTGCTGCATTTCATGCAATCTATACAGGTATCATTATTTCTTCGTATCTTAAATACCCTGAAAAGATTGCTTATTCCAAGAAGGGCTCCATAAGGGCAGGCATATTTACACCATGGACGTTCAACAAATATAGAGGCTATAAGCGTAACAGCCAGTACTATCACTCCGCCTACAGCGATTTCATCAGACCATAGATTAAATAAGGCTGAATATGGGTCTGCCTCCGCAAAGGTAAGCTTGCCGGTCATAGCAGTCATATAAACCACCCAGACCAACACAGCATATCTCATATATCTCAAATAGCGGTCATACTTATACGGTATAAAATTATTGAAATTCTTCTTGAAAAGCTTTCTTCCTATTTTGGCAAACCATTCTTGTATGCTGCCCAAAGGACATACCCAGCCGCAAAATACCGGGCCGAAGCCTATGGCCAGTATGAAGCCTATCCACATAAGCACAAAAGAGGACTCATGTATCTTCTGAACATAGGTTCCTGATACAAAGTACTGATATATTGACACTACTCCCCCGAATGGACAAACTGCATGCAAGGATGCATCTGATATAAATGGAATAACTATACCTTTTTCTGCTAATGTATGGCTCAATGATATAAGTGCAATAAGTACGAAAAAGAAAATCTGTATTATCCTTCTGATTTTGACGGCCTTTTTCATATCTCCACCACATTCTTTAACTTCATAGATATTCACTCCTCATAATTTGTATTTATATTGGAAAGCTTCAGCTTATGTTTTTATTATAAAGTGCAAATGTGTTAGAACTTTGATAGAACACTGAAAGATATGTAAAAGTACTCCTTTTCACTCATAACATGGAAAATGCCGTGAAGTCATAGATTTCACGGCATTCTCCTGTTTATTTAATGTTTGTTAGGGAACATTGTTGTTTTATTGCTTCAGAAGTGAATTTCCAAAGCTACATATTAACCTTAAATTTCTTAACCAGATTAACTCCTATTATTCCTCCAAGAGTCAAAGACGGTAAGAATACCCATCCTGATAAGGACATATTTGATATGCCTGTATATAAGGCACCTATATTACAGCCTGATGACAATCTTGCACCATAGCCCATCAATAATCCGCCGATTGCATAGAAGATGACATCTCTTAGCTTAAAGCCTCTCTTAAATGAGAAGTGTCCTGCCAGCAATGGAGCTATTAAAGCACCTAATATAATTCCTAAGTTTCTCATTGAACCTGTGTCATTCAAGAATCCTGCATTAATAGCATTCATTCTGTTGGCGAAATATCCCCAAGTTGAAACATCGCCGCCGACTCCTTGATATAGCCAAGCGCCCCAATCTACGAAAACTGAAGTTACTCCCCAGCTTACATTTGTTGTAACCAATATAATCACAAACATAACTGTCAAAAGCACTGCACCGGTATAGAAGGACCATCTTTTTATAAAGAACTTGTGATAGGTTTCTTTGCTGAAGAATTTATATTCTGCAGCTTCCGGCAACGCTTTCTCCCACTCTTCATATTCTAACTGAATAAGAGTATTTGCTCTCTTTCGCTTGTTTTCATACCATTTAGTGAAAACATAAATTGATAAGAATCCTAATAAGGAAACTATAACAGCTCCTAAATAACCAAATACATCCGGTAAGTAAACCCTTGTGTTCAAAGTATAGAATATAGTTCCTTTCCACCAGTTAGCATCGTGAGCTCCCCATAGGGACCCTGCAACGAAGAAAAGTAAAACTATTAAGGCTCTTCCTTCACCTTCACCTGCATCTGTAAGTGTTCCAGAAGCACATCCTCCGCCCAGCATCATACCGATACCGAACATTATTCCGCCTAATACAGTAGCCAGGCTGGCTGGATTTACACTTTGAGTTCCAGGTATTATCCTTGCTCCCTGTGCTGCTCTGAATGATGCCTCTGCTCCGCTGACGAAGGCTCCGTAATGAACTGCTGCTGTAATGATTAATGATATAGAAAGCATAAATAATAGCGCTTTTGTTAAGCTTGATTCACCTGTAATGTATAGCCTTCTTATACCTCCTGCGAACCCAAATCTGGACCTTTGCATAAGATAACCAATAGAAAGTCCGGTGATTAAGAATAGTCCCAGCTTTGGATTTGTGCCGGATTGAATTGCCGCAAAGGCAAGCATAGCTATTAAAATTGCAAAACCGATAAATACTTGTACTTTATTTATAGTTACTTCTGAATTTACTTTTGTAACGGTATTTTCCTTTGTAACTAAATCTGGCATATTGCTCATACTACATCCTCCTTCTTATTATTTTTTTTTGCAAGCCTAATTTCAGTAATCAGCTGTAATTAGGCTTGCTGTATGAAGAGTATTATAGGAAATTGTAATCTGTAACGATTTTCTTTCTTCCGGTTGTTTGGTCATCGAAATATTCATAGAAGGATATTCCCATAAATCCGCCGGACATGTTCCAAACATTATCGAAGCCTAAGTGTTGAAGTGCCATAACTGCATTGTAGCTTCTTTGTGCGCTTCTGCAGTGTAGGTAAACCGGTTGATCCTTTGGTATTTCATTTACTCTTTGTCTTAATTGGCTAAGTGGTATGTTCTTAGCTCCAACTATATGACTTAATTCATATTCGTCTTTTTCTCTTACGTCAATGATGCAAGCTCCGCTTTCTACTAAGCCTCTTACATCTTTTTCACGCACTTGTCTGAAAGCACCGTGAAGCAGGTTAGTAGCAACATATCCTGCGAAGTTTACTACATCCTTAGCAGTGCTGAATGGTGGTGCATAGCATAACTCTAAGTCTCTTAGGTCATCTACTGTTGCCCCGAATTTAATAGCTGTAGCAACTACGTCTATTCTCTTATCTACATTTCCCCTGCCGATAGCTTGAGCTCCAATTACTTTTCCTGTTGGTATTTCATAAAGCAGCTTAAAGTGTAAAGGTTCAACACCTGGCATTATACCAACCTTATCCCCAGGAATTACTTTTGCAACTCCATAGTTTATGTCCAGCTTCATAGCTTGTATCATTTCTTCATTTATGCCTACTGAAGCAGCATTATAATCAAAGCATCTTACTACTGATGAGCCGATATATCCTGTATTTCTTACTACCTTGCCATGAATATGGTCAGCAACCTGTCTTGCTTGCTTTTGAGCAGGTCCGGCCAATGACAGCTTTGTTATTTTGCCTGCTAAAGCATGATATACTTCTATAGCATCTCCAACTGCATAGATGTCCTTATCGCTTGTTCTGTAGTTTTGATCTACCTTAATTGCGCCTGTTTGTCCGATTTCAAGTCCTGCCTTAACTGCAAGTGAAGTTTCAGGAGCTACACCTATAGCCATAACCACAACTTGTGCTTCCACCTTCTTGCCTGAGCCTAAAACAACGGTGTCCTTCTGGAAGGAGTCTACCTTATCTCCAACTATCAGGTTTACTCCCTTATCAAGCATTTCCTTATGAAGAATTTGAGCCATGTCATAGTCAAATGGCTTCATTATGTGAGGCAAAGCTTCGATTAAAGTTACATTCTTTCCGGCTTCTCTTAAGTTTTCAGCAACTTCAACTCCTATGAAGCCCCCGCCTATAACTGATATATTGCTTATTCCCTTTGTTACTACATATTTGTTCAGCTTATCTATATCGACAACGTTTCTTACTGTAAATACCTTTACATCTTCAATGCCTTTAATTGGCGGTACTATAGCCTTAGCACCAGGAGAAAGAATCAGCTTGTCATAGTTTTCGGTGTACTCATCTCCGGATATTGTATTTTTAACTGTTACTTGCTTTTTCTCTCTGTCTATGGCAATAACTTCACTATGTGTTCTTGCGTCAATATTGTATTGTGCTAAGAACTTATCCGGTTTCATAAGAACCAGACTATCTGCTTCTCCTACTGTACCGCTTAAATGGTATGGCAGACAACAGTTTGAAAAGGATACATGTGGATCTCTTTCAAACATTATTATTTGGTCTTCTTCGCTTAATCTTCTTAATCTTGCTGCTGTAGAAGCTCCGCCAGCAACCCCACCAACT
>JAQZBM010000251.1 GCA_029238945.1 Clostridia bacterium | reverse complement strand
CAGCAGCTTGTTGGTACCACTCTTTGCCTATTGTTGAAGCCTTTATCATGCCATAGCCTTCCTTAAGCTCAACCTTAGTTAAGAATTCACCAGCTTTGTCTGTAGTAACCTTACCAGTGTTGTCAAAAGCAATCTTTGTTTGAGCATTGTCTATGATAGCAGTTACAACCTTGCCATCCTTATCAAATGCTGAAGCTACCATAACTGTGTCAACTTGTGCCAATGGAAGAACTTCCTTACCATCCTTGTCAGTGCCAAGATCTTTTGACTTAGCGATTGAAATGTTGTGTCCAAGACCTACTTTAACTGCTCCGTTAGCATCTACTGCATTAGCATATGCTTCTGTAACTGCTTCAATGTAATCTTCAACTGATACAGTTACTAGTGAAGTTAATTCTGGAACGTCTGGAACTGCTGGATGAGCTTCATCCTTAGCTTTTGTCTTCATAGCCTTTATTTCATCGATTGTCTTACCAACCATCCACTTTTCTAATTCAGCAGCTTGTTGATACCACTCTTTGCCTATTGTTGAAGCCTTTATCATGCCATAGCCGTCTTTCAGCTCAACCTTTGTTTGACCAGGAGCAGCCTTATCGGAAGTAACCTTAAGATCCTTGTCAAAGTTAACCTTAGTTTGTGCATTGTCGATTGTTACTGAAACAACCTTGCCATCCTTGTCAAATCCTGCAGCAACGATTACTGTGTCAACTTGACCAACCGGAAGAACTTCTTTACCATCCTTGTCAGTGCCAAGATCCTTTGACTTAGCGATTGATGTGATGTGTCCAATACCTACCTTAGCGATTGTGCCGTCAGCTGGTGCTGGTGCAGGCGCTGGTGCAGGTGCCGGTTCTGGTGTAGCAGCTGGTGTTGATGAACAACCTGCCAACATAGCAACAGATAGCACAGTAATTAGTAAAAGTGATAATAGTTTTTTCATGTTTCCCCCTCCAATTTGTTGTTAAATAAACTACAACTATATATTACCATATTGTTTAATATTAAACAATATCATCTGAGAAAAATTTATCAATTTTTTTTATTAATTTTTTTTCACAGATTGGCTTATTTCCTGATTTTTCCTGACATTTCAACGCTTATGTAAGTGTTAATTAATACAAATCCATTATCAATTTAAAAACATTCTTACTATTTTTGCAACTTAATATCACAATTTCAATGTATTTGCATAGATTATTTATATCAGATAAAAAAGGAAGGTTGTTCTATGCTTATTTACGTAGTAAAACCCGGAGACACCCTTTCACAGATTGCAGGTCTTTATAGAGTCTCAGTAGCCAGCATAGTTGAGGTCAACGGCTTGCCTGATCCTAATCTGCTGTTAGTCGGACAGTCCTTAATAATCCCTACTGAAGCTGCTATTCATACGGTAAGCTATGGTGAAACCCTATGGGCTATTTCTCAAAGGTACGGCACTACTATACAGAATATTGTACAGCTCAATCAAATTGCCGACCCCAATAATATCTATCCCGGGATGACACTCTATATCCCTGCTCCGAGGCATACCATCAGATATGGAGAAACACTATGGCAGGTAGCTCAAAGATATGGTGTCTCTCTGCAGACTCTTCTGAAGGTAAACAATATCGAGAATCCAAATCTCATCTATCCCGGTGCGGTTGTCGTTATCCCAATAAAACCAAGACCACCCATAGATGTCAATGGCTATATATACTTGTTGGGTGAAGCTGCCATACCTATAGTAAGAGAAGACGGCGAGCATTTGACCTACCTAAGTCCTTTTGCCTATCTTATCCGCGAGGATGGAAGCCTGCAGCCTATTAGAGATGATGAAGCTATTGCAGCTGCCTATGAAGAAAGAGTTGTGCCAATGATGTCGGTGACAAACTTTACTGCAACTACAAAGGGGGAAAACCTTGCCCATCAGGTGCTTTCCAACCCTGTTCTTGTAGATAATCTGCTTGAAAACATAGTGCGCATAATGAAAGAAAAACGATATCAGGGCTTAAACATAGATTTTGAAAATGTACTGCCTGCAGATCGTGAGTTATATAATCAGTTCCTTCAAAGGGCTGTTGACCGCTTGCATCTTGAGGGATTTTTCGTGTCAACTGCTTTGGCGCCAAAGGTGAGCGGCCAGCAAGCCGGACTATTATATGAGGCCCATGATTATGAAGCCCACGGAAGAATTGCTGATTTTGTGGTGCTGATGACCTATGAATGGGGTTGGCGCAAGGGGCCGCCTCAGGCCATCTCCCCACTGAACGAAATCAGAAGAGTTCTCGATTATGCGGTAACAGTAATACCAAGGAATAAAATATATTTTGGCTTCCAAATATATGCCCGGGATTGGCTGCTTCCTTTTGTGTGGGGTCAAGAGGCAGAAACCTTCAGCAATCAAGAGGCAGTACTGCGCGCTATGAAGTACAATGCGACAATACAATATAATCCTATTGCTGCTTCCCCCTTCTTCCGCTACACAGACGAGCTGGGCAGAAACCACGAGGTATGGTTTGAGGATGCCAGAAGCGCCCAAGCAAAGTTTGACGTCGTGAAAAGCTATAACCTGGGAGGCATAAGCTATTGGGCTTTGGGCTATCCTTATCCTCAAAACTGGGTGCTGCTGGAGGATAACTTCACTATAAGAAAAAGAATATAAATAGTTAAAGGGACTGTTGCAAAATACATCCAAACTGTCATCCTGAGCACAGGGTCGGATCTTTCCCATACTTTTAAGATTCCTCACTGCGTTCGGAATGACATAATGAAGGTTATACAACAGCCCCTTTTAGTATTCTCTCTCCAGTAATTAACGGCCAAGAGTTGAGCCGACAGCTTGGGTTAGCTCCTAAGCCTGTCACCTGTTACCTGTTACCTGATATAAAGCAGCATTCATTTGCTTTGCAAAGCTGTCTATTGCAGCTTCAGATATATTTGATATGTCTTTATCAGTTTTGGCTATCACCTTTACTACCATCTTATCCATAAAATTCATGTTCTTAAATATGAATTGCCCGCCAAAGCACTCCTTTACCACAGCAGCAGAAAGCAGCTCCTTCGGGAAGGAGGCATTCAGTTCTGTCTGTAATTCCTTCTCTTGCATGCCGCATATAAAAAGTCCAAGCTTCTTGTTCTTAAGTGCTTCTATATTATTGGTACAAAAGCCGCTTACTTCCTTTTGAATTCTCCCTATATAAATTGAACCGCCTACTATTATACTGTCATACTGCGACAAATCAATGTCCTTCATATTTTTCAGATTTTGTATGTCAGTCTTCCCTTCAAGCTTTTTCGCAAGCATATCTGCACATTTCTCTGTGCACCCGTACTTTGTTCCATAAACTATCAATGTATTCATATTATATCTCCCCATTTATTTATTTTGTTGCAACTGCCTCTTCGACAGCCTTGCGTATAACATTACTGCTTAGGGTTGCGCCGCTTACAGCCTCTACATTAAGAGACTGTTTCTCAATTATATCCTCAACAATTCTCTCAGCTTTTTTCCCTAAACCGTTTTCATGCCTGTTTATTACTATATCCACAACCTTTTTATCCTTAACAGTAACAGTTACGGCTGCGCTTACAACTCCCGCAGAAAATTCCCCTTCATAGCTTCCGTCTGCAACGCTCCCTAACTGAAACTCTCCTACAGCAACCTCCGGCAGCTCCATATTCTTTATGTAAAAGAAGCCTCCTGCCAGGATAACTGCAAATACAACCAGCAATATTCCAAATACCTTTATTAACTTTTTCATTTTATTTCCTTTCCCCCTCTATTTTTTTATTCCATCAAACAATATATTAAAATGCTGTTCTATCAGTCTGTCTACCTGCTCTTGCCCCACATCCTTTTCAAGAATCAGCTTCATGATAAGTCCAAAGGTGGCAGTCCAAATTATCTGCGCAGAAAGCTCAGTATCACATTCTGCAAACCGCCCTGCCTGGATTCCTCTTTTCAGTGTGCTGCATAGAACCTGCAGGGTTTGGCTTCTCTCTGAAATACCTCTCTGCAGCAGCGCAGTTTTCTTAAGCACCGAAGCATCATTGTTCAGCAAGAAGGCCATATACTCTTCCGGTGAGTCTAAAGCCGCCTTTATATATTTTGTAAAGACTTCCTTTATCTCTTTTTCCGGCTCATCCTCATTTCTTTTTACCGACATAACCGAAGATAGGATTTTCCTATAACCTTCCTCCACCAGAGTCTCCACAATCTCATTCTTATCCTTGAAATAGTGG
>JAQZBM010000250.1 GCA_029238945.1 Clostridia bacterium | reverse complement strand
GCTGCCTCGTAATGAAGCTTTCAAAGTTTTTTTCAATTTGGCGGTACAAACTTTTTATATCCAGGTATTTGCAGAGCTGCTCATGGATACTAGACATCGGCCTCACCCCACTGTCTTGCCTTTGCAAATAAAGTATTCATAAAGCTATGATTTTCATGCTTCTCCTCCATTGTTAAGAAAGCCTTCTCAGCAATAATGCCGCATAAATCTTTGATTTGCTCAGGAAAACCTGCAGTATTTCTCTTTGAAACCAACTGCCTTTTCATAAAGCTGTAAAACTTTCTGTCCGTACAGCATGCTTTTTGCATCTCATTATCATATATAATTCCAAAGGAGCTTTTTAGATTATATTTGTTATTTATGTGTTTAAGCTCTTTCTCAATATCAAGGGGTAGATTTATCATGTTGAATAATCTTAAGGTCTTTTCATCATTTAAAAATCTTTTTATCAATGGATCCCCATTACTTCCATATAAGTCGTCAAGCATTATCTCATTCATAGTCATGACAGAGAGGATAATATCAGCCCTCTCCAAAAAGCTTCGTTTTTCTTGATTCATGCCTGATTCTATATCAATAATTACAATATCAAATGCCCTTAATGACTCCTCTATAAACCTTTGATTAAACTTTTCTCCGACCATGGAAATTTCACTGCTGATTTTACTGTTTGGTATTATATAGAGTTTTTCATTAATTGGTGTTGCGTAGATTTTTATATGTTCAGCTGATATGCTGTCCCCGAAGCTTTTCAGGTAATCCATGGAAAATCTCATATCCACATCTCTTTCCATATACCTTTCCATATAGCTTTTGGGACTTCCGTAGTTTACAATTAATGTCCTTCGTTCTGTGAAATGCTGCAGTGCAACACCAACTGCATTGGCTATTGTGCTGCCTCCTGCCCCATGGTTTCCCGGCACCCAAGTAACTATCAAAATACTATCCTTATCTCTCATTTTCATATCATCCTTTGAGTTATTCTTTTTCCATGCTTGTATCAGCAAACTCCGTTTCGGAATGCTTTGTCTGCAGCTTCCCATAGGAAGGTATATACGTAGTCTCGCTGGCCTGCTGTGACTTATCAAGATATTGAACAAGAAACAGTGTCCCCTCTGCGTTGGCTTCCTTTAAATACTCCTGTTCCGTAGAATTAAGGTAAAAACTCAGAGTGTTTTCTGCTTTGCCAACTATAACGGCCTTTGAAACGACCACAGTATCTTCCGCCTTTTGTCTAAAAAGCTTTATATCCACCACACTTCCAACTGCAGCGGTTGCAGGTATTGCACCGTTTTGAAAGCTATGCTCTACCAGCCTGTCGCCGTCTTCGTACCATGCAGTTCCTTCGATTAAATCACTCTTCAGCAGAAATTCATTCTTTCCAAGGTTATCCGTTATCCTTTTGTCCTTAAGAAGCTGCAAATCCGTTACTGCTCCCTCAGGCACAAGCTCTTTTGGAACCGCAACTATCTCAAATTTCGTAAGGTCTGCCGTTTCGCCTGCCTCAATTTCTCTGGTCGCTCTTACCAAATTCACCTGCTTCGTCCTCTCACTATTAAGTGAGATATCACTTCCCTGCTTCTCTTGGCTAAAATCATCCTTGCCTAATACAATAAATAAGATAGCCATTACTACTATGGCTGAAGCGGCAGCAAAAATTAGTATTTTCTTGTATTTATCGGCCTTCGTCTGCCTTACATATGTCATGGCTTTTCCCCCTCTATTTATAAATCCTTTCTGCTCTTTTCCCTTCTTCTCTCGCGTTGATTGTCTTCAAAATATTGTTCATATCGTTCTTAAAGCCGTTATTGAGGTTGTTCAAAACGCTATATGGGGTACGCCCTGTATGCATTAAATCGCAGCTGAGGCTTCCACAGCTGCTTAAGGGCAATATACCTTTAAATTTCTCATTTAGCTTATTTATCTGTTTATAAATATACTTGTAGGATTCGCTGACTGATGTGCAGTTGTTAATTATGGCATAAGTCTTTTCAGCTATAAAATTGCTGTCCAACTGTTGTATCATCTGCTTGTTCATGTGAAAATGCATAAGATCAGTATCGAAAATTAGAAAATCAATATTTGAATTGTTTATTGCTTGAAGTGTTATTTCATTTAGTCCAGTACATGTATCAATAATTACAACGTTACTTTTTGATCGTATAAAATAGAATAGCTTCAGGAAATCTACCTCTTTGATTGATGTTTCGCTGCCAAGCCGTCCCGTAACTACGTTTAAGGAACCTTTCTTGTAGCAGCTGTCAATTATGTCCCTATGGCGCTCTTCCGAAACTAAGTATTCCAGTAAATCATAGTAAATGTCCGGTATCCCAAAATAAATGTTTGCTGAGTATCCTCTGTCCAGATTAATTAAAGTAGTTTTATATCCACGTTCTGAAAGCTCTTCAGCCAAGTTCCAAGCCAAATGCGACTTACCGTTTGAGCTGTTTGAATACACTGTTATAACTGCAGAATCAAGCTCCTTGACCCACATAGTTTTCTTGGGTCTTTTTATAAGCTGCCTTAGAACCCCTTCCCCTTTGTAAGCATCTCTGCCTAGCAGAAGTCTGTCCAGCTCCAAGGAAGTGACATTTGTACCTACATAGCAGTCAACTATGCTCTTGCTTCTTAGATATTTTAAAAATTCATCAGTGTCCCTATCGCTTTCGCCATATAGATATATAATTCTTAAGTCTTTTCTTTGATTTGTTATTTGTTCAATAACCTGCCGCTTGTCGCTGTCACCGCTTAGGCTCCTCGAAATAATTAGTGTGTCTGCCTTAACATATGTAATTAGCTCATATAATTCCTCAATATTCTCCGCAACACCGGCAACAGAGACTTTATAATTTTGCGCTATATACCTCTGCATTTCCACATGATTTACAGCTAAGAGCAATCGCATATGACCCCTCACCCCTTCGTTATATCTCGTTGTATATCAAACGACATAAACAGCTAGATTATGTAATTTATTGTTATTTTAAGGCAATATATGTCAACATTCATAATTATACAAGCCCAATTTATGTATGTCAATATTACATGTAAAATTTTGTATTAGACCTTTGAAGTATTGTATTCTGCAATTTTTTGTTGCAAAAATACACCTTGTTGAGCTATCATAATAATGAATACAGAATGGATGTGTTAACATGAGAAGCAGAAGAAAAAAGCTGAATGAGAACCAGCTTTCTATATTTGATATGGCATTAAAGGCCGGAGACAAACTGTTCAAGGATGGCAAGCTTTATGGTGAGATTACCGGTGAAAGCGAGTCCTTGTACTTTGTAATGAAAACAACCAGTCTGGACAACATGCCGATTCCTTATCACAAGGACACCTTGAGGGAGAGGATATTGACCGGTAAGCTCACTCTTGAAGCGTATAATTATAATTAAGCAAGCAAAAGGGAACCTATTTGGTTCCCTTTTTTTCGTATTATGAGTTTCTATTGATATATATGTTTAATGCTTGTATAGCCTTGTATGCTGCAACAATAAGCGACATGTAGAGCAGTACTTGAAGAATAGGAATGAGAAACGCCAACAGTCCCCAAGCTCCCATAAAGCCTAAATTTTGCATGGGCAGCCCCCCCTTTCATATACCTTTTTCATTTATTTATACATCTCCTCTGCATCTCTCGGTAATTGCCTTACATGCTTCAGGTGTGCAGTCACCCTTTCATCATCACCCATAGGGTACTCATAGCCGAAATGGGCTGCAACCTTCTGCGCAATTTTTCTAAACATATCGCAGGAGGTAAACAATGCTTCCCACAGCTTCTCATAGCTGCCGTCGCTATAGGTCCTGACATACATATCCCATAGCTCAGGCTCAAGAAATTTTTTGAAGTATTTGCCATACTTCCCGGCGCTGACAGAGAAATCATTGTTCATTCCAATGTACCATCTTATCATCAGCATCAGCATATCCCGCTCATGCCTGTCATGCATTAGCATGGCGTAGGGCAGTTCATCCCGCCATATTCCCTTTGCCACATAGGGACATATCCACCAAAACTCATTGCAGCAGTCGCTAAAGAGCTTAGCAGTCGGCTTACTAGTCACAAAGTCATAGTCGCTGGCAGGCGGGAAGGGGGCAATAATACCGTCCTTATCAAGCAAGAGAATGCTTTGACTTTCACGCTCCATCTTGCTTATGTTCTCTATAAGCAACAGTGTCAAGTCTATGCGATTGCCGTCCATAAGCTGCATAAGATAA
>JAQZBM010000249.1 GCA_029238945.1 Clostridia bacterium | reverse complement strand
AAAGAAAAAATAGCAATCCAAGAAGCACATATTCTTGGAATACCTGTAGTTGCAATAGTTGATACAAACTGCGACCCAGAGGAAGTTGACTTCCCAATACCAGGTAACGATGATGCTATCAGAGCAGTTAAGCTTTTAACAGGCAAAATGGCTGATGCTCAAAAAGGTACTTGTTGAAACTAACGGAGACATAGAAAAGGCTATCGAATTACTTAGAGAAAAGGGTCTTGCTGCTGCTGCTAAGAAGGCAGGCAGAATAGCAAGCGAAGGTATAGTAGAAGCTTACATACACGGCGGCGGAAGAATCGGAGTTCTTATAGAAGTTAACTCAGAAACAGACTTCGTTGCTAAGAACGCAGATTTTAGGACTTTCGTAAAGGATATGGCAATGCAGGTTGCTGCTACAAATCCTATGTATGTTTCAAGAGACCAAGTTGATCAAGCTGTTATCGAAAAGGAAAAGGAAATATACAGACAACAGGCTTTAAACGAAGGCAAGCCAGAAAAGATTGTAGACAAGATGGTTGAAGGAAGAGTTGAAAAGTACTACAAGGAAATCTGCCTTCTAGAACAGCCTTTTGTTAAGAATCCGGATGTAACAGTTCAAGAACTTCTTAATTCTTTGATAGCTAAGATAGGCGAAAACATGTCTATCAGAAGATTCACAAGATACGAAATGGGTGAAGGCCTGCAAAAGAAGGAAGATAATTTCGTAGAAGAAGTTATGAGTCAGATGAAGAAGTAGTATAGAAGGGAACACATTGTGTTCCTTTTTTTTGAAAATCTATGCAGGATTTTATTAGCTTATGTAGAAAACTTATGCTACTACTGATTGAGTTGAGGCCTGTGCCTTTTGCTCGAGCAATAGATTATTGGAGGTATAATTCTAATGGATCAGGTTAAATATAAAAGGGTGATATTAAAGCTAAGCGGGGAGGCCTTGGCCGGAGATAAGAGCTTTGGCCTGGATCAGCACACTATCATTTCAATAGCTGACAAGGTTAAGGAGCTTAAAGGCCTAGGCGTTGAGGTAGCTATAGTTGTAGGTGGAGGTAACTTCTGGAGAGGCAGAAGCGGTGAAGGTATGGACAGAACCACAGCAGACCATATGGGTATGTTGGCAACAGTTATAAATGCTCTAGCTCTGCAGGATGCAATGGAGTCCATTGATGTACCTACTAGAGTGCAGACAGCAATTGAAATGAGACAAATCGCAGAGCCTTATATAAGAAGAAAAGCTATAAGACATTTGGAAAAAGGAAGAGTTGTAATATTCGCATCAGGAATAGGAAATGCATATTTTTCTACTGACACAACTGCGGCCTTAAGAGCAGCAGAAATTGAAGCTGAAATTATACTTTTGGCGAAGAAGGTAGACGGGGTGTATGACTGCGATCCCGTGAAGAACAAGGATGCTAAGAAATTTGATAAGCTTTCATATATAGATGTAATAAACAAGGGCTTAGGGGTAATGGATACAACTGCTGCTTCACTTTGTATGGACAATAAAATTCCAATACTTGTATTTGACCTCAAAAACCCTGATAATATAATAAAGGCAATAATGGGAGAAGAAATAGGTACTATAGTAAAGGAGGAGAACTAAATGATTAAGGAAGTTGAAAAGAATCTGCAGGACAAAATGGACAAAACAGTACAGGTTCTGAAGCACGAATATGCTTCTGTAAGAGCAGGAAGGGCAAACCCCGCTTTGCTGGATAGGATTACAGTTGAGTACTATGGTACAGATACGCCGCTTAATCAATTAGCTAATATAACTGCGCCTGAATCAAGAGTACTTAATATAAGTCCTTGGGATGCAAAGTCAATTCCTGCAATTGAAAAGGCTATTCAAAAGTCAGATTTGGGTATGAATCCGTCAAATGATGGAAAAATCATCAGACTTGTTGTACCGCAGCTCACAGAAGAGAGAAGAAAAGAGCTTGTAAAAACAGTCAGGAAGCTTGCTGAAGATGCGAAGGTAGCAATCAGAAATCTTAGAAGAGATGCCAACGACAATCTTAAGAAGCTTAAAAAGGATGGAGAAATAACAGAGGATGAACTTAAGAAATCTGAAGACAATACTCAGAAGGTAACAGATAAGTTCATCAAGGAAGTAGATAAGATGGCTGAAGCAAAAGAAAAGGAAATCATGGAGGTTTAATAGTTAATGCCTGATATTCCTAACACTATCGGCTGTAAAGTTGATAAAGCCATCAAGCTTCTAGAGAGCTATAATATTATTATAGAGGAAACCTCTACAGTTTTTGATGACAAAATACAGGAGCGTAAGGACAATATCCCTGTAGTAGTTAGACAGCTTTTCAGTGACAACAGCATTATCCTTACAACTGCGAAATTCAAATAGTATAATCCCCTCTTTTTGAGGGGATTTATCTATATATAGAGTACTAAATATATTATAACTGACTATATCGTCATTCTGTAGTGAAGAATCTTAATGTTAACTATGATAAGATCCTTCACTGCGTTCAGGATGACAATAGTGAGTCATTCATCGCAAAGACGAATAGCATAGTGTCGCAGCATATGTACAATTTATATAGGTTAAAGTTAACATATAGTGACTATAATAAATATGATGTTTGGAATATTTAGTTAATATATAGTATAATATAATTGGCCTATAAGCTGAAGATTAGTATTACGTATATGGTCTGAATGTTTATATTCCTGTAATTGAAAAATAAGTAATGTATATAGCTTTAGAAGGAGGCAATTTATGAAAGGTGAAATCGACAGGAACAGGCTGCCTAAACATATTGCAATAATAATGGATGGCAATGGAAGATGGGCTGCTAAAAGAGCAATGCCAAGATTTTTTGGACACAAAGCAGGCATGGAGGCGATTAGAGAGGTACTTAGAGCTTGCAGCGATATAGGTGTAAAGATATTGACTGTATATGCATTTTCTACGGAGAATTGGAATAGGCCGACAGATGAGGTATCATATTTAATGAATCTTCTAATTGAGTACATGCATAAGGAAATAAACGAGTTGAACAAAAACAATGTAAAAGTGAAAATTCTGGGGGACCTTAGTCCGCTGCCGCCTACTGCCGTAGAAGAAATAGAGAAGGCTATAGAGCTTACTCATAACAACACAGGCATTCAGTTCAATATAGCACTGAACTATGGCAGCAGAGCAGAACTGATATCAGCCTGCAGGAATATTGCAAAAGAAGTCAGAGATGGTAAAATAACAGTTGAGGATATAAATGAGGAGCTGATATCAAATAGTCTGTTTACCGAAGGAGATTACGATCCTGATTTGGTGATACGAACTAGCGGAGAAAAGCGGTTAAGCAATTTTCTATTATGGCAGAGTGCATACAGCGAGCTGGTTTTTGCTGATGTAATGTGGCCGGATTTTGGGAAAGAAGAGCTGATGGATGCAATTCTTGAGTATCAAAGCAGAGACAGAAGGTTTGGAAAAATCAAATAGCAACTGAATATATTTTGCATAAAAAGTAGCGGAGGATATGATGCTAATAAGGATAATTAGCGCTCTTGTAGGCGCACCTTTAATTATTTTTTTCCTTTTGGTGAAGGGTAACTATTTGTATATACTTGCGGGGCTCTTATCTCTTGTAGGCTTATATGAGTATTATAAGGCAATGCGGACTGTTGGTATAAAAACTATTGATATAATCGGATATATCTATTGCATTGCATATTACATAATATTATTTATGTATCCAAATGCCGATATATTGGGATATCTCACAGCTTCGATGATAATAGTGGCTTTTTCTTATGAGATTTTTACACGTAAAAGCGGAGTTAACGGAGTTGTACATACTATATTCGGATTTATGTATGTAAGCTATCTGCTTTCGCATATTATTTTAGTCAACAGATTGGATAATGGAGATATACTAGTTTGGCTGCCCTTTGTTACAGCATGGTTCACAGATACGGCTGCTTACTTTACAGGTGTTACAATAGGAAAGCATAAGGCTTTTCCTACTATAAGTCCCAAAAAGACTGTTGAGGGATATATCGGGGGAACAATTGGAAGTATTCTTCTTACAACTGCTTTCGGGTTAATTGTTGGAAGCTATGGAAGCAGCATTGGGATTATGAATTTTGTCATTATTGGCTTTATTTGCGCAATCGCATCTGAGCTTGGAGACTTGGTATCATCCTACATAAAAAGATACGCAGGGATTAAGGATTTTGGAAATCTGATACCGGGACATGGCGGAATACTGGACAGATTTGACAGCATACTTTTCACAGCCCCTGTAGTGTATTATTTCTTTTTGATAATACAAAACTTTTAAAATTTCAAGGAGATTAAGATGAAGAAAATATCTGTTTTAGGTTCTACCGGTTCTATAGGAACACAGACTATTGACGTAATTAGAAGCAATAGGGAGTT
>JAQZBM010000248.1 GCA_029238945.1 Clostridia bacterium | reverse complement strand
ATACCCACCACAGTTGATTATGGTGCGCCTGAAGGGAGTCGAACCCCTGGCACACGGATTAGAAGTCCGTTGCTCTATCCAACTGAGCTACAGGCGCATTTTTTATGGAGCGGGTGAAGGGAATCGAACCCTCGCGATCAGCTTGGAAGGCTGAAGTTCTACCATTGAACTACACCCGCATGTCTTATCTATCATTGCCGCCGACTTTTTAAATTATATCAAACACGTTTTATTTTGTCAACATGTTTTTTAATTTATTTCGTCAGCACTTTCGTGGCTGTCACTGTCTCGCAGCGACAGATATTAGTATAATAAAAAATAGTGATTATGTCAACATTGTATCCTGTCATTTTTTTAGTTCATCCAGAAATATCGTCCGGTAACTCACTTATGCTTTACTTTATTTATTATTCCTTCAAATTTTATTTTTATTAGATAAACTATATATAAGGCGCTAAACAAATTACAACTATCTATGCTGTCTTTGGATAACTGTGAACAAACGTGGAACGACACGGGGTCGTTCCCTACAGGATGACAATAGTGAGTCTTTCATCAGAATAATGTAAAATCTTTAGTCAAAACAAAGCTAAAGTACGCAAATTTATATTGCGTACTTTATATTATGTAGACTTATCATCTTATATACATATTTATAATATTTCCTTTTTGAGCTTTTCTACAAAGCTTTCAAGAGCATTTGCTCTATGACTTATTTTGTTTTTAAGCTCCGGCGTCATTTCTGCCATAGTGATGTTATAGTTATCCACTATGAATAATGGATCATATCCAAAGCCATGCATTCCTTTTTCCTCATAGCCGATGTGTCCATATACAAAGCCTTCAGCTGTAAGCTCTTTGCCATCAGGAAAAACTGCGGCAATTACAGAGCAGAATCTTGCTCCTCTTTGCTCATCAGGAATGTCTTTAAGATTTTTCAGCAGTTTTTCATTATTTTTTTTGTCTTTTGCCTCTCCCTCAGTTCCGGAATACCTGGCTGATTTCACGCCCGGCTCGCCCTTCAGCGCGAAAACCTCAAGTCCAGAGTCGTCTGAAATAACAGGTAAATTTGTATGCTTGCTTATTTCTCTGGCTTTTATCAAGGCATTTTCAACAAATGTATCTCCGGTTTCTTCTACATCTATTTCAATGCCTGCATCATTTAAACCCATCACTTCTATGTTTATCTTCTTAAGTATAGCTCTTATTTCCTCAAGCTTATGCTTATTATTTGTTGCTGCCAGCATTTTCATCATTTGTAACACCCACTTTTTCAGCTAATTCCCCAAGTGCTTGTTTTTGTGCACTTATTAGCTCTTTAATTCCGCTTTCTCCAAGCTCTAGCATTTCAAGTAATTGCTGTCTTGTGAAAGGACTTTCTTCACCTGTTCCCTGAATTTCTACCAGCTGTCCGTCTTCTGTCATTATTATATTCATATCCACCTGACAAGTTGAGTCCTCTGCATAGTTTAAATCCAGTATTGCCTCTCCATCCTTTATGCCTACACTTACTGCCGCTATAAAGCTTGAAACAGGAATAGCATTAATTTTTCCGGATTGCAGGCTCTTGCTGAACGCGTCAATCAAAGCTACAAAAGCTCCGGTTATTGAAGCTGTTCTGGTGCCACCATCAGCTTGTATTACATCGCAATCTATATAAATAGTCTGTTCTCCCAGTTTCTTCAAATTCACAACAGAGCGCAGCGCTCTGCCTATAAGACGCTGAATCTCCATAGTTCTGCCGTCTACCTTGCCTCTTGATGAATCTCGAGGTTTTCTTGTCTCTGTGGATCTGGGAAGCATACCGTACTCACTGGTTATCCAGCCTTGACCGGTACCCTTTAGAAACGGAGGTACTCTTTCCTCTAGGGAAGCTGTACATATGACCTTTGTATCTCCCATTTCAATAAGAACTGATCCCTCCGCATGCTTCAGATAATTCCTTGTAATTTTTACAGGTCTTATCTGATGCTTTTGTCTTCCGTCGACTCTTTCCATGATATCATCCTTTCTTAGTAAATGTAACAGAAGGGATTAATCCCTTCTGTTACACATCTCGTATGTAAGATTATTCGTAGAAGTTTACAAATACAGGGACGTCGTAATATTCATTTGCTCCGACTCCATCTGCATTTTCCACTACTTCACCGTTTACAAACAGCTTTATCTTAGAAATTTCAGGGAATTCTCCAAGTGTAAGAGAAACCGCTTTTATCATTGCTCTTTCTGCGGATTTATTTCCTTGAAACTTAAGAATATCTTCTGTGAAGTTCACAAATGCTATGCCGTCATTTACTTTTACTTCAAGCAATTGTGTTCCTTCCGGGAAAGGATTCAAAAGACCGCTCTCTGCTGTCGGTCCCGCCAATAATGCATTTATAGCTGCCTCAGCACTGTTGTTTGTGCCTGAAACAAGTTTTGTTACAGGTACAAAATAGGAATAATTGGCTTTTCCTTTCTTCTGATAGTATACCATAACTTTTGAAAGTTTATCATCATTATTTTCTGAAGGCTGTAGATTAATTTCGGTTCTCTTCATTGCATCATTTAGCTTAGTTCCATTAGGAAGTTCTGTTATAGTTTTTCCATCTACTCTTATCTCAACAGTCTTAACATTCGAAAACTCTGTGAGAGTATATACGACTGCTTTTACTCCGGCTTCTTCTGCTTCCTTGGATGAGAAGCTTAGAAATTCCTTTGAGAAGTCTACAATGGCATGACCATTCTCTTTTATTACAGCTCCATTAATCTTGGTTCCCATTGGGAGAGATGGCTTTAATCCTGTTGGTTTTAAATCGTCAGCTTTTTCGCCGCTGTAAACCATTGCATTAAGTGTTGCCTTTGCTATGCCCAGTTCACTTTTGGGTACATATCTCATTACCGGCACAAGTAAGTTGTCAGAATCCTTGTAGTACATTACGGTAGGTCTTGCATTTTCCGGCTGAACTGCCGCTACCTCACTTAGACTTTCTTGTTCATTTACTGTAACATCTGTACCTTCTGCTGTTTCTGTGTCTTTGTCGAAGAATTCTCTGATAGATGTAAGAGGATTGCTACAACTAGAAAGAATTATAGTGCAACATAATAATAGTGCAAAAAATATTGCATATTTTCTCTTCATTAATTTCACCCCTTAATAATTAATATCAATATATTATATTAGACGGGTCCCAAGTATATTCATGAAAAAAGCCTCAATAAAAGGAAAAAGCCGAGACCTAAGTCTCGGCATAATACCTTGTTTAGTTTTGTGGTTCTGCAGCGGCTTCTTCAACAGGAGCTTGCTCTACCGGAGTCTGCTCTGCAGCTGCAGGTTCAGTTGGTGTTTGCTCCGGGGCTGCTTCCTGTGTTGCTGCCTCTTGGTACGGCCATGAATATATTGAGTTAAGATCAATATCAATACTCACACCTTGAATATCTCTAAAATATTTAACGATAGATACTGCCAATGCTCTTGCAGCCTTTTCCCTATACAGCTCTGTCTTTGCCAAGGCCAGCTCTTGAGGATTTGTTATAAAACCTAATTCTGCAAGTATTGCAGGCATTTTTGTTTTGTTTAGTACATATAGATTTGGTCTTGCCGTTATTCCTCTGGATGGCATATCCAGCGCTCCAACCACCTCATTGTGGAAGATTTGAGCAATGCTTCTATTGTTTATTGTATAGTCCTCATTTGTAGTGTTTGGATAGTACAGAGTCTCTATACCTTTTGTAGTCTGGTTAAAGGCATTAAAGTGTATGCTCATAAAGAAGTCTGCATAGTTCTTATTAGCTATTTCAGTTCTTTCTCCAAGCTCTACAAAGGTATCATCTCTTCTCGTCATAATAGTATTGAAGCCTAATGACTTCAAATGCTTTTCCAATCTCAAAGCAACATCCAGGTTGAGATCCTTTTCGTTGGTTCCGTCTGAAGCTCTCGCTCCCGGATCCTTACCTCCGTGACCTGCATCAACAACAATTGTCAGCTGGCTGAGGCTTGTTATTTTACGTTTGAATCTGATTTTGATTAGCTTTGTATTTGCTGACGGAATAACTTCACTTTCTATGGAATCCTGCATTTTTATAGATGCAGTGGTTACCCTGCTGCCATTTTGAGTTTGGCTGCCAATGTCTATGTACTGAATCAGATTGTCATTAATCTCGATTCTTTTGCTTCCAAGCTTCAGGTCTTTTGGAACAACTAAATTTACGCTGTTCGAGGCCTGATCAACTGAAATATTATAGCTGCCCTCACTGCCCGGGCTGAAGCTTACAAC
>JAQZBM010000247.1 GCA_029238945.1 Clostridia bacterium | reverse complement strand
GATAAGGATGGAAACAAAACTATCTACAATTTGACCAGGGTATCTGTGGATAAAAAGGGTGGAAACAGTCACGGAATTATTATTATAGCCAGGGATATTACAATTAGAAAGAATGCTGTCGAGGCCTTGCAGCAAAGCGAGGGGATTTTAAGAGCTACATTGAATGCGACGGCGGATGGGATACTGGTTACTAATCTAAATAAACAAATATTGGACTGCAATCAGCTTTTTATTAAGATGTGGCAGCTGCCGAGAGCAATTGTAGAAAAAAGAGAACTGGAGCCTTTATTTGACTATGGTCTGGGTCAGATTAAAAACCCTGAAAGGCATATGGAGTGGGCGGCTCGATGCACCAATCATCCTCAGCCCAGCTTCAATACCATGTATCTAAAAAATGGAAAGGTATTTGAAGTGTACTCTGAAGTCCTGACAATTCAGAACAGCATACAGGGTAGAGTATGGAGCTTTAAAGACATTACTGAAAGAAAACGTGTAGAAACAGAACTGCAGAGAAGTGAAGAAAGATACAGACGTCTGGTGGAACTGAGTCCTGACGCTATATACATGGAGGTAGACGGCAGAAATGTCTTCACAAATGCAGCTGGGATAGAGCTTTTGGGGGCAGCTGGTGAAGATGAGGTATATGGCAGACCTATACTGGACTTTATGAGCGGTGATTATAAGAAAAGCATCAAGAATTATCCGGCAGAACAGCCGGCAGACAATCAGGTTTTCCCGCTGGCTCAGTTTAAGATTAAGAGGCTGGATGATTCCTTTGTGGATGTGGAAGCGGCTACAACTACCTTTGATTATAACGGAGAAACGGCTGTTTTGAGTGTTGTCAGAGACATTAGCGAGAGGAAAGAAGCAGAACAGCTGAAAATAAGCGTTGAAGAAAAAACCAAACAGTTATATGAAGCCTGGGAATACGATAAAATAAAGACGGAGTTCTTCGCCAACATATCTCATGAGCTTAGAACCCCTATAAATGTAATACTTGGTGCGCAGAAGCTGTTTGAGCTGTTTTTGAAAGAGGTAGATCTGGGAAACAATCAACAAAAAATGGTCAAATATATAAAAATGATGAGACAGAACTGCTACAGACTTACAAGACTGGTCAATAATCTCATAGACATTACACGAATTGATGCAGGATTTTTTAATATAAGCTTGAGGAATTACGATATAGTAAATATTATTGAATGTGTGACTTTGTCTGTTGCAGAGTATGTCCAGGATAAAGGTATAAACCTGGTTTTTGATACTGAGCTTGAGGAAAAAATAATAGCCTGTGATGCTGACAAAATTGAAAGAATAATGCTGAACCTTTTGTCAAATGCAGTTAAGTTTACCAACAATGGCGGCACTATAGCCGTATATATGAAGGAAGAGAAGAAGCATATATTTATATCTGTAAGCGACACCGGCATAGGAATACCTGAAGACAAGCTGAAAACTGTATTTGAAAGGTTTGTTCAGGTAGACAAGTCCTTTGTAAGGAATTGTGAAGGAAGCGGCATCGGCTTGTCTATAGTAAAGTCGCTGATAGATTTGCATGGAGGAAGTGTAGAATTAAAGAGTGAGGTCAATAAAGGTACAACCTTTGAAATCAGATTACCCATTGTAACGACTGTTGAGGAAGAAATAGCGGCGTCCGACGCCTCATATCAGAGCTCAGCTGAAAGGATAAATGTAGAATTCTCAGATATATATCTTTAAATCATAGCATGTATGTATAAAATTTATACATACATGCTTTTTTTGCTAGAGGGAAATGATAAAAATAATAATGTTGACAACCATAAGACTATACAGTAAACTAAAAATAGGATACATACCCAGGGTATATTTATCCAACAACAAAATAACAAGCTGAGTATGTTGATATTTACAATAGGATAATACTATAGGGGAGTATAGGGGTGAAAAGATGAAGAAACATTTTAAGATAATAGGCATGACCTGAGCATCCTGTGTCAGCGCTGTTGAGAAGGCAGTGAAAAAACTGGACGGTATAACTGAATTGAGTGTCAATCTGGCAACTGAGCTAATGGTTGTGAGCTACGATGAAAGCAAGCTAAAGGAAGCAGATATCATAGCTGCAGTAGAAAAGGCAGGCTATCACGCTGAAGAAGTAACCGAGAATAAGGAAGTAACAATTCCTATAGGAGGCATGACTTGTGCAGCTTGTGCCAGAGCAGTTGAAAAAGCCGTTGGTAAGCTGGAAGGCATAGAAAGCGTCAGTGTAAATCTTGCTACAGAGAGGGCAAGTATAAAGTATAACCCTAAGGATACAAGACTCTCTGAGATAAAACAGGCTATAAGTAAAGCCGGCTATAAGGCTTTGGAAATTGAGAACAATAATAGAGTAGATGAAGACAAGGCTAGGAAGGAAAAAGAAATCCGTACGCTTTGGACAAAATTTATAATATCCGCCATATTCTCTGTTCCATTACTGTATATTGCAATGGGACCTATGCTAACCTGGTGGGATGTTCCTCTGCCGGCATGGCTTGAACCTATGAATTACCCGCTGAACTTCGCTTTGGTTCAGATACTGCTTGTAATTCCTGTGGTTATTGCCGGGAATAAGTTTTATAGAGTGGGCTTTAAGACCTTAATTAAAAGAAGTCCAAACATGGACTCACTTGTTGCAATGGGTACGTCTGCCGCAATTATTTACAGCCTTTATTCAACCTACAGAATTTACATGGGAGAATTCATGCATGTACATGATTTGTACTTTGAAACAGCAGGTATCATAATTACACTGATACTTTTGGGTAAATCCCTGGAGGCGGTTTCAAAGGGCAGAACCTCAGAGGCAATAAAGAAGCTGATGGGCTTAGCTCCTAAAACAGCAGTGGTTATACAGAATGATGTGGAAATTGAAATACCTATTGAAGAGGTAGAGGTTGGAGATATCATTGTTGTTAAGCCCGGAGAGAAAATACCTGTTGACGGAGAGGTTATAGAAGGGCTGACTTCGGTAGATGAATCCATGCTGACCGGGGAGAGCATGCCGGTTGAGAAGAAAGCAGGAGACAAGGTAATAGGTGCAAGCATAAATAAGAATGGTTCTATAAGGTTCAAAGCCACAAAGGTTGGCAGCGATACTGCGCTTGCTCAAATTGTTAAGCTGGTGGAGGATGCGCAGGGCTCCAAGGCACCAATTGCGCAGATGGCAGATATAGTATCCGGATATTTCGTACCGACAGTATTTGTCATAGCACTGGTATCAGCTATAATATGGCTTCTGGCAGGACAGTCTGGAGTATTTGCTCTAACAATATTCATAGCTGTTTTGGTTATCGCATGTCCATGTGCACTGGGTCTGGCAACTCCGACTGCCATAATGGTTGGAACAGGCAAGGGTGCCGAGTACGGTGTGCTTATAAAGGGCGGAGAAGCCTTGGAGAGCACTCATAAGATACAGACAATAGTATTTGACAAAACCGGTACCATAACAGAAGGAAGACCTGAGGTTACCGATATAATAACAACCGATATAATAGATGAGAAATCCTTGCTGCAGCTATCAGCTTCAGCAGAGAAGGGCTCTGAACATCCTTTGGGAGAGGCTATCGTAAGAGGTGCTGAAAATCAAGGCATGGAGCTTAAGAAGCTTGACAGCTTCAATGCAATCCCGGGACATGGTATAGAGGTTAATATTGAAGGCAAACAAATGCTTCTGGGTAACAGAAGGCTTATGCAGGACAGGAATATAAGTCTGCAGAGCTTGGAAAATCAATCGGATAAGCTGGCTTCTGAAGGAAAAACACCTATGTATATAACAATAGACAACAAGCTTGCAGGCATAATAGCAGTAGCTGACGTAGTTAAGGAAAGCAGTGCCAAGGCAATTAAGAAGCTTCATGAAATGGGCATTGAGGTAGCCATGATAACCGGTGACAACAGAAGAACAGCAGAAGCAATCGCTAAGCAGGTTGGCATTGACAGAGTACTTGCTGAGGTACTGCCTCAGGATAAGGCAAATGAAGTGAAAAAGCTTCAGGCTGAAGGCAAGAAGGTAGCCATGGTCGGAGACGGTATAAACGACGCACCGGCCTTAGCACAAGCAGACATAGGCATCGCTATAGGCTCAGGTACAGATGTAGCTATGGAGTCAGCTGACATTGTACTTATGAGAAGCGACCTGATGGATGTTCCAACAGCAATACAATTAAGCAAAAGCACAATAAGAAATATAAAGCAAAATCTGTTCTGGGCTTTTGGATACAATGTAGCAGGTATACCCAT
>JAQZBM010000246.1 GCA_029238945.1 Clostridia bacterium | reverse complement strand
GAATCTTCATCCTCAAAGGGTTCATATTTTCTCAGCCTTCCCAATACCTTCTTCAAATTTCTATGCATTGGACTGTCATTGTAGTTGTAATCTTCATGGTCATCACTATGATGATCCTTCTCATAATGCTTTTCTTTTCCTTTTTCTCTGTCATCACTATCACTATCGCTGTCACTGTCACTGTCTCGTTCGCTCTCTTCATCATAGTAGAAATTCTTGTAATCTATATCCTTACATTCCACTTCAGATTTTTCATGGTGTACATATATGTGATGTTCAGGTTCCGGTTCTGCCTTTGTTTCTATTACAAATTTCGCCTTTACCTCTGTTTCAGTTTCAAATATTGGCTGCTTAGGAGCCATAATAATTGGCTGAACAGGTGGTGCCTCTACTATCGGTTTAACGATAATAGGAATTTCTACAGGCTGTATCGGTGCTGCTGTTACTTCTGTCTGAATTGGTATAGTTGTCACAGGGGCCTCCTTCGGAATTGGAGCGGGCTGTACAGGAGTAGGAGTAACTTCCGCCTCCATTATTTCCTCCGCTATTTCCTTAATACCCTTTTTGACACCGCCAACTATGTTTTTAGCACCTTCCACTACGTCTCCGACAACATCCTTGGCACCCTCTACTATATCTCCTACTACGTCCTTAGCTCCTTCAACAACATTTACAACACCTTCTACAATTGGTCCCATATCAATATCAGGCATTGTCGGCATCTCCGGCATTTGTTCAGGGACTTCCACCGGTATTTCTACCGGAATCTCCACCGGTACAGGTTTTTCCTGAACAGGTGTGATAACCTCTTCAATTTGTTGAAGCTTCTTATCTATCCTGTCATGAGTCTTGTTGATAATAGTGTAGTTGTTCTTCCACTGCATCTTGTCTCTTCCTGTATATCCAGACAAAGGAATCCCGTTGTTTGAAGAAACTGCTGCTACCATGAAGTCCGCGATGTTCATGCTGCTCTTCATTACATTTTCGGCATCGAATTCTACATTCAGCTCGCCTCTGCCTGTTGCATCAACCATAATCCTTCCCATGTCTACCGCAGCTTTCTTGCCGGGAGCTACCAGAAGCATATGGTAGTCAGCTCTGTCCCCGTTCTTAATATTTTGTGCGTAAGCAGTAAGTTTACCTCTTCCGTTTTTTATTTCAATTTTCGCATAACCTGTTGGAACCTTTCCTGAAGCTATCTCGTATCCCTTATCGTCTTCCTGCAGAATAATAAAGTATCTCTTATATTCATTATTTGAAGGCACAGAATAACCCCCTTTTATACATAGTCATTACTAATATATGAACAAGGGGGTTATTTGTGAACTATTTTTTATAAATTTTAAATATCATGCTTGACCTTTTCTACTTTGCATTATAAAGATTGTTTGCAATGTTTGCAAACTCTTGAAGCGACAGGGTTTCACCTCTTCTGTTTTCATCGATATCAACTCTTTCAAGTACCGCCTTAAGCTGTTCCTTTGAAAGTCCAAGGTTACCTGCTGTCAGTGCATTTAAGAGCGTCTTCCTTCTTTGTCCGAAGGCTGCCTTTACAACTCTGAAGAAAAGCTTTTCGTCATTTACCGCAACAGCAGGCTCTGTCAATATATCCAGCTTCAGTACAACAGAGTCCACCTCCGGCTGCGGAATAAACGAATGCGGCGGAACCAGTAGAAGCTGCTTAGGATTTGCATAATATTGTACAGCTACTGATAATGCGCCATATTCCTTGCCTCCCGGTGCAGCCTTTATCCTATCTCCCACTTCCTTCTGCACCATAATTGTTATGCTTGTAAGATTAAGTCGGTCCTCCAGAAGCTTCATAATTATTGGTGTAGTTATGTAATAGGGCAGATTAGCAACCACCTTTACCGGCTTGCTGCCGAAGTGCTCCTCCAATATACTTTTTAAGTCTACTCTCAATACATCATTATTTATCACGGTAACATTATCAAATTCGGAAAGTGTCACATTAAGCACAGGTATCAGCTTTTTGTCTATTTCTACAGCAACAACCTTTGCTGCACTTTCACATAGTTTTTGCGTCATTGAACCCATGCCCGGACCTATCTCCAGAACATAGTCCTCCTTTGTAAGCTCAGCGCCCTCAATTATTCTGTCAAGAATACTTTTATCAACAAGAAAGTTCTGACCTAAGCTTTTGCTCATGCGAAATTCGAATTGCTTAAGCAGTTCCTTGGTATTGGATGGAGTAATTACGTTTTTCATTGTTTTCATCCTTTGCAATTTATTCAAATAAGCCGCTATAAGCAGCCTCAAATTCCTCACGGCTTATGCCGTATACATTCAGTCTGTTCAGAAACTGCTTGGAATTGGCATAGCCAATACCAAGTGCAGCACCCAGTCGAGCTCTTGTTTTTGCAGATTCCTGCAGTCCCGTAAGTCCGTATTCCACCATATCAGCTATCGTAAATTCTATGCGTTTGTCTCCGCTTTCCGCTTTTGCCATTGACAAAGCCTTAAGAATCGCCTCCGGAGATGCATTCTCTACTCCGATATCGTTCTCATACTCTGCATCCTCTGCCGGTATAAAGGCATGCTTAACTCCCTTAACCTTATCAGCAATAATTCTTCTGATTTTTTCACCCATGAAGTCAGGGTCAGTCAGTATAATTACACCCTGCTTCTGCACTGCCTTCCTGATGAGCTCCAGAGTCTGCTTCGTGATTCCAAAGCCGCTGGTAATTATTATGTCTGCCGTTACTGCCTTTTTCACTGCTGCAGCATCGTTCTTTCCTTCTACAACTATCAGTTCCTTAATCAATATTATCCCTCACATTAATTCTTTAATAACTCGGCTAATTTATCATGCTCTTATATTATATTGCCCAAACTAAACTTAATCCACAGGAAATTTTCCTGTGGATTAAGTTTAGCTGTTATTAAAATTTATATCTTGGTTTATCCAATATATATACTTTTACTGTTCTCTTACCATATTTAGCTACATCTGATGGACTTTCAAAATACAGGTCTATTCTATTTCCCTTAATCGCACCGCCGATGTCTGCTGCCAATGCTTCACCGTAGCCCTCTACATACAGCCATGTGCCTAAGGGGATTACTCTAGGGTCAACCGCAACAATTCCCGGTCTGACTCTAAGGCCTGAGTATGTTATGCCATACTGTGGATGTCCCGGATTCTTACCGGTGCTTTCAAAGGTTGCATCGTAAGCTGTTGCAACCATCTTTAAGGCTCTGGTAAAATTAATCTTTCCTCTGGAGGTTACAAGAGTTGTCTTTGCTCCTTCTTCAATAACCCCGTTGACAGGCTCCTTTAAAATCGTCTCGCTTACAATCTGTCTGCTTACTTCCTTACCGTCTTCATAAGTGATTTTTATTGAAACCTGCTTCTCTCCCGCCGAGCCTTTTTTCACCACGTTTACCAGACCCTTTGCCAAAGAATCAAGCTTCTTGATTTCATTTGTAAAGTCAATTACTAACTTCTCGTCAATAATTTTTTCCTCTACTCTTATAACACTTACTTTCATTCCATTTTCAATATTCGCATCCAAGGCAGGTTCTACTCTGTCTTTGCTGCCGACTAAAATCTCAGCTTCCTCAAGCGCATCAGAAACCTTGGCAGATGTTGTGAATATAACCGTCTCGCCTTCCATGGTTTTGATGTTTACTTGTTTTGCTCTTTGAATGCTTATACTTAAACCGTCTTCCAGCTTCTCTGTCATCGAAATGTCAATTTTATCATGTGGTCCTATTTTGATGTTATTTTCTTCTAGTACTTCTGCAACTGTATTCTTAAATGTACTAATAGTGATTTCTTTTCCTGCGTCGGATATAACAATATCCTTTTTCATCCATCCATAGACCAAAGATGTAGTAAGTATTAAGCAAACCATGAT
The DNA here is from genome assembly GCA_029238945.1 of Clostridia bacterium. Taxonomy (GTDB): domain Bacteria; phylum Bacillota; class Clostridia; order Lutisporales; family Lutisporaceae; genus GWB2-37-7. Next base: position 416 of record JAQZBM010000246.1, on the reverse strand, counting down.
AACGGCTCCAAGCTTCACATAAAGCGATTTTTTGCCGCTATTTATGCTTATTTTCATTACTTTACCTCCTTTTGGTAACTTGCGTTTATTTTAACTTCTTTTTCCTGCATTGTCAATTTTTTTACCACAAATTAACAGAATTGTATCTTCATTTTTATGTCCTAAATTGTAAAACGCTTTTAGATATCAGTATATTAAAGGCACTTGTCTATTATATATTGTTTCCAGTAAATCTATTATTATACATTTACGATTTTTGTTATCTGAATAAGCAAATACAGCCTTAGAAGTATATATTACTCTCTCTATTACATATGTAACTTAGCCGCCAAAAAAAACAACCGTATTAGTTAAAATACGGTGTTTTTTGTGAATTCTTTATAAAATATTTTTCAAATTTCTTCTTTTGTGACACT
>JAQZBM010000245.1 GCA_029238945.1 Clostridia bacterium | reverse complement strand
TCTGACAACAACTTCAGCTGCACGGCAGTGCTTAATCTTTGCAAGCCCCTTCTGGATGAGCTGTCCGGAGATGCTGCTCCCGGTGACTGGCTGCCTTACTTATATCAGTATGCCTTAAGCAAGTCATTCCCCAATGCAGCCATCTTGGAGCTTAAAGCATCCCTGGAGCTGCCAAGCAAAATCTTCCTTATTATATTAAGGATAGTTTCGCATTTCCAGAAGCTTTCAGAGGATGATACCTGGCAAAGCAAATATCCCGTAAAATTCCTTACAGATGAAGAGATTCAGCAGCTGGAAACCCCCTCTGAATACAACGCCTTCATCGAGGCCTTCAATAACGAGTATATCTATGAAATGATGAAGCTGAGCCAGGAGGTATACGGCTACAACACTCTGGACCACATCTGCGGTGTAAACGCCGTGGCAGCCTTCATAGGAAAACAGCTTATGGAGGCCGGACTCCCCGTTGATATGGGCAGAGTAAGCGGTGCTGCACTGGGTCATGATATAGGTAAGTACGGCTGTAAGACCAATGAATTGAAGAGAGTTCCATATCTCCATTACTACTATACCGATCAGTGGTTCAGAAAGCATAACATAACCTATATAGGTCACATAGCAGTAAATCATTCCACTTGGGATTTAGAGCTGGAGAATCTGCCCTTGGAGTCATTGATTTTAATATATGCAGACTTCAGAGTTAAGAATAAGCTTACTGAAAATGGCGCTCAAATGAATATCTACGGTTTGCAGGAATCTTTTGATGTCATACTCAAAAAGCTAGACAACGTAGATGAGAAAAAGGAAAAGCGATATAAAAGAGTTTATGCAAAGCTGAAGGACTTTGAGGACTATATGGTCAGCCTTGGCATCAATACAGAGCTTGACCTTGGCTTCAGTACGCCCAAAAAGAAATCTGCCGACACAGCTGTACACTACTCCCTCATGCATGGACAGGAAATAATTCAGAACATAAAGTATTTAGCTATTAATCATAATATCAGCCTTATGCATAAGCTGAGAGACGAATCTTCTATGAACGAAATTCTGGAGCTGGCAAGGGGCGAATCTGACTGGAAGCGCCTTAGAGAGTATCTTGCTATTTTTGAGGAGTATTCTACTTATCTGACACAGAAGCAGAAGCTTGTAACTCTTCGTTTTCTTTATGAGCAGCTGGTTCATCCGGAAGACCACATCCGCAGGCAATGTGCCGGACTTATAGGACTTCTTATAGCCTCCTTCGATGAGGAATACCGCAAGGAGGTTCCAGAGGACAGTGAAATTGATGTACCGGAAATAACAGCTGCATCCCTGCTGGATAAGTATCTGGACTTAATGATAAATCCTGACCATAAGGTATTGCCTATGCACAGAAATTGGATAGGCTACAGTATAATTTTTATGACAAAGGCACTTTTTGCAAGCTGCAAAAAGAAGCAGCGGGATGGCTTTGTTTCAGTTTTAAGCAAATACTACAGCAGCAGCTATGATAAGTCGGATGAAATAAAGCTGTATCTTTTGGAAGCAGTAAAATATATCCGTCTGGATTACGAGCACAGGCATCTGGATGTCATCCTGGAGTGTCTGCTCAGCATGCTGGAGCATAACAGTTTGGCCTTCAGGCTTTCTGCAAAGGAATCAGCCAGCTGCCTCCTGGATAAATATTCTGAAGTAAAGGATACCTCTGCCTTAAATCCAGCAATAAAAAAGATAAAAGAGAAGATTCAAGAGCTGCTGATAAATCAAGACAAGCAGCCTGTCAAACCTACGGAAACCTTTATAAACCTGAAGCTAGCCTCAAAGATACACTGTCTTGAGCCTGTATTTTCAAACCTTAGAAATAAACATGGGGAAGATATGAAAAACATATCCTCCACTTTCCTGAGCAACTTAAAATCTGTCACTGATTGGGTGGTAAAAAGAGCTCAAACGGATTTAATTTTGGATTATGCACTGCATAACCCTTCCGCGCATGGCTTCTATACCGCTATGCACCTGTGCAATCTGTTAAAGGTTAGTGCATCTGAAGTAGTCAGAAATCGTGCCGGAGAGGCATTGATAAAAATCATACCTTACCTGTCCTTGGAGCAGCGCAACGACGTAGCTATAGAGCTTCTGCGAGCTCTAGAACTGGACAGCTACCACTTTGCTGAGTATATCCCCAACTTCCTGGGAAAGATAATACTTTTCCTGCAGCCTGTTGAACTTGATGAACTCCTTGAAGACTTTGAATCCAAAATAAAGCAGTCAAGTGCTCAACTGAACACTCTTCTGCTTAGAACCATAGGCAATGCCATTCAGGACTACCACAGCTATGCTGAGAATTTTAAAGAAGAACAGCAAGCCAACAACAAAAGGCTGGCAAAAATGCTGGGCATAGTACTGAACGGCTTGGTTCACTATGATAATCATATTCAGCAGGTCTCCTTCAGCGTATTATGCCGCGAGATTTTCCACAGCAGGGCAATAGTGCTGGATATGAAGTACAATATATTCAAGCTGATTGCCAAGAAAATGCTGACTTTGCTTGCTGATAACAGAAATGAGGAGCTGACCTTCCTTACAAACTCAGCAGGCTTAAACGAGATATATAAATTTATATGTGACTATATTTTCTATAACGGTTCCATAGTGCTGGATAAGCCTGACAAGGCGGCTTTCTTCCCGGGCACCTTCGACCCCTTCTCCCTGAGTCATAAGGAGATAGCAACCAATATACGAAATCTTGGTTTCGAGGTATATTTAGCAGTTGATGAGTTTTCCTGGTCAAAAAGAACCTTACCTAACATAATCAGGAAAAATATTATCAATATGTCTATTGCTGATGAACTTAACATATACCTTTACCCTGAGGATTATCCGACAAACCTGGCAAATTCTAAGGATTTAGCCCTTCTTAAGTCAAATCTGACGGATGTAGAGGTTTATATAGTGGCTGGCAGTGATGTCATCCTCAATGCCTCAAGCTATAAGAAGGATAAGGAGCCGAATTCAATACACACCTTCTCTCATATTGTATTTGAAAGAAAGAGTACGCCTCCCTCCTTTGGCATTGAAGCGCCGCAGCATGAAGCAGAGCTTTTGGAGCAGGCCTTGAAAAATATTGAAGGTGAAGTGGTGCGCTTGGCGCTGCCTGCCCAATATGAAGACATAAGCTCAACGCAAATAAGAAACAGCATAGATGAGAACAGGGATATTTCCATGCTGATTGATCCTCTTGCTCAGAGGTATATATATGAAAACGGCTTCTACAAAAGTGAGCCTCAATATAAATCCATGATTCAATCCATAGCTTTGGATATGCAGGTTGTGGAAGACATCGGACCGGAGCTCTTAAAAGAGACTTACTCTATTGTCCGTAAATATTGCATTGAGATTGAACCTATTTTCGAAAGCTTCCTCAAAAAAGCTGCCCGCAGAATATTGGTGCTCAGAGACGGAGGCAGTCAAGGTGAAATTATTGGTTTTGCCGCCTTCCACAGAGTTTATTCTCATGCTATGTATCAGGATATAAAAGACAGCAAGACCACAGACTTCCTTCGGAACCATGCAACCGGGAAAATACTTATGCTTGACGGCATATTTGTTAAGCACAGCCCGGATTATGAGGTTTTCGAGCAGATCCTGCTTACTGAGGTATTGGCTTTCAGCCTTGGTAAAGACTATGAGTATGCTGTTTTCAAGTCAATGTTCACCGACTATGATACAAGCACTGTACTAGAAGCCCTTAAGCTTCAAGGCTTCTTTGAAATACCCTCAGAGGATGCCGCCCATCCCTTCCTGGCAGTAAACATGGGCAATCCGTGCAGTATAATTCTTGATGCGCGGGCCTTTATTAAAGATCCTATTAAGAATACAGACTTGGTAAAAAACGCTGTCATCAGCTCTCGTAAGAAGCTGCAGGAAGCTTTGGTGCAGCTCTATCCCGGTAATTTGGTACTGCCCTTTAACAGGCATGTGCTTTATGAGGCTATGTCGAGAAAGATATGCAAGGAAAACAATGTTCCAAGCAATCCGACCAGCCCAAGAGCTTTAGGTCCTGCAATGTGTGTGCCTTACGGAAATATTTTAAACAAAAGCATAGTTCCAAACACAGTTACTAAATCTCTTCATACAGAGAAAATGTTTGCACCTGATATGAAAAGGTTTGATGTAGGCTCCTTCCCTCATTATCTTAACTTAGATGTGCAGGTAAGGATGATAAAAAGCTTCGACCGTCCTATAATTCTCGTAGATGACATATTGCACAAGGGCTATAGGATTAAGAAGCTGGATCCCCTTTTGAAGCAAGAGCAGATTAACGTGCAGAAAATTGTTGTAGGCATACTGTCCGGAAAAG